>NZ_JBSFVR010000258.1:0-10887 GCF_053592415.1 Streptomyces sp. NPDC002690
GCCACGCCTCCCTCGCCTTCCGCGAGTGCGGGGCGGTCGCCATGCTCAGCGGCTCAGGTCCACGGCCCGCGGTCCTGCCGCGAGGAGCCGGTCAGTACGCGCTGTCGACGTTGTCGATCGTGCCGTACTTGTCGGCCGCGTAGTTGGCCGCGGCGGTGATGTTGGCGACCGGGTCGTACTGGCTGTGGACCGTGCCGGAGACGTGGTAGTAGTCGAAGGTCGGCTTGATGATCTGGAGCAGACCGATCGACGGGACGCCGTTCTGGGCGTTGATGTCCCAGTCGTTGATGGCCTGCGGGTTACCGCTGGACTCGCGGATGATGTTGCGGTGCAGCCCCTCGTACGTACCGGGGATGCCCTTCGCCTTCATGATCGCGAGGGACTCGCGGATCCAGCCGTCCAGGTTGTTCGCGTAGACCGGCTTCCGCTCGGCGGAGCGGCTCGCGGTCTCCGAGGTACCGGAGGACGAGCGCTTCGCGGCGTCGGCCTTCGCCCGGTCCGCCGCCTTGACCTTGGCCTCGGCCGCGGCACGTTCCGCCGCCTTCGCGTCGGTCAGGGCCTTGGCGTCGGCCACGGCCTTCTTCCGGGCGGCCTCGTCCTTCGCCTTGGCGGCGTCGGCGGCCTTGACCAGCTTGGCGGCGGTGGTGTTCTGCTCGATCACGCTGTCCTGCACAGCCTTCGCCCGGGCCGAGTCGGCCCCCGACGCGAAGACGACCGGGGACGCCGCCACGGAGGCGTTGGTGCTCTCGGCCTGCGCGTTGCTCGGAACCAGCGAGAACGTCAGGGCGGCGACACCCAGCGCGGAGACGCCGGCGACGGAGAGCTTCTGCGTCTTGTTCAGACGACGGGTTCGGTCAAATATGCGGGACGCGGACATCACAGACGTACCTCTTCGAGTCGTGGGTGCCCCTCGCGGGACACGGAGACGGAGAGTGGCGGTGCGCCTCTCTGTCAGGTGGACAAGTGCAATTCTTAGCGACCGCAAAATGCCCTGGCAAAGGTGTGACGTACGAAGCCGGGTAGTGGATCAGAGTCTTATGTCCGTTTCGTGGATGCCGGTCAGGGCGGGCTAAATCGCCCCTATTCATCCACTAACGGGCTTCGTACGTGACGTGAGTCCTATGCGTGGGCTCACATCGCGCGACCGTCGGTCTCACTCCGAGTTGCAAGAGCAACTCGCACTGTCAGGGGTTCCCCGAGGCGGAAGAAGGCCCGAGGAAGATCCGAGGACGAACCGCGCCGGGCGTACGCCCCGGTGCGCCCGGCGTCCGGGCCCACGGACCTACGCCCGAAGGCCCCGCCGACGCCCGTCCACAGGCCGATACCGGCTTTGCGCACCGCCGGTACCGTGAGGCGTATGAGCCACCTCCGACCGTCGGGTCTCGCCGCCGTGAGCGCCGCGCTGCTCGCGATGAGCAGGCAGCTGGACGTGCGCGACGTCCTCAAGACGATCGTCGCCTCGGCCCGCGAGCTGCTGGACGCCGAGTACGCGGCGCTGGGCGTCCCCGACGACCACGGCGGCTTCGCCCAGTTCGTCGTCGACGGCGTCAGCGACGAACAGTGGAAGGCGATCGGCCCGCTGCCCCGGCAGCACGGCATCCTCGCCGCGATGCTCCACGAGGCGAAGCCCGAGCGGCTCAGCGACGTCCGCAAGGACCCCCGCTTCGGCGGCTGGCCCGACGCCCACCCCGACATGTCGGACTTCCTCGGCCTGCCCATCCAGGACGGCGACGAGATCATCGGCGCCCTCTACCTCGCCAACAAGAAGTGCCCCAAACCCGAGGGGAGCTGCGGTTTCACGGCACAGGACGAGGAACTCCTCTCGATCCTCGCCCAGCACGCGGCCATCGCCCTCACCAACGCCCGCCTCTACGAACGCAGCCGCGAGCTCACCATCGCCGAGGAGCGCTCCCGCCTCGCGCACGAACTGCACGACGCCGTCAGCCAGAAACTCTTCTCCCTGCGCCTCACCGCCCAGGCCGCCGCCGCCCTGGTCGACCGCGACCCCGCGCGCGCCAAGGGCGAGCTCCAGCAGGTCGCCGCCCTCGCCGCCGAGGCCGTGGACGAACTCCGCGCCGCCGTCGTGGAACTCCGCCCCGCCGCCCTCGACGAAGACGGCCTCGTCGCCACGCTCCGTACCCAGGTCCAGGTCCTCGACCGGGCCCAGAGCGCACAAGTCACCTTCGACAGCCACGGAGTACGCGCGCTGCCGGCCGCCCAGGAGGAGGCGCTGCTCCGCGTCGCGCAGGAGGCCCTGCACAACGCGCTGCGCCACTCCGGCGGCGCCCGTGTCACCGTCACCCTGACCCGGCGCGGCCCGGCCACCGTGCTGCGGATCACCGACGACGGCCAGGGCTTCGACCCCACGGAGGTCCGTGAGGCCGGCCGGCACCTCGGCCTCGTCTCGATGAGCCACCGCGCGCACAGCGTCGGCGGCACCCTCAACGTGGAATCGGCGCCCGGAAAGGGCGCCACGATCGAGATGGAGATCCCCGGTGGCTGACAAGACCATCCGCGTGCTGCTGGTCGACGACCACCAGGTGGTACGGCGAGGCCTGCGCACCTTCCTGGAGGTGCAGGACGACATAGAGGTCGTCGGAGAGGCGTCGGACGGTGCGGAGGGTGTCGCCCAGGCCGAGGCGCTCCGCCCCGACGTGGTGCTGATGGACATCAAGATGCCGGGCACGGACGGCATGGAGGCGCTGCGCAAACTCCGCGAGCTGGCCAACCCCGCGCGGGTCCTCGTCGTCACCAGCTTCACCGAGCAGCGGACCGTCGTCCCCGCGCTGCGCGCCGGAGCCTCCGGCTACGTCTACAAGGACGTCGATCCCGACGCCCTGGCCGGCGCCATCCGCTCCGTCCACGCGGGGCACGTGCTGCTCCAGTCCGAGGTGGCGGGGGCGCTCCTCGCCCAGGAGGAGACCGGGGGCGGTACGGGCCGCGGCACCACCCTCACCGAACGTGAGCGCGAAGTGCTCGGCCTCATCGCGGACGGCCGGTCCAACCGCGAGATCGCCCGCGCGCTGGTGCTGTCCGAGAAGACCGTCAAGACCCACGTCTCGAACATCCTGATGAAGCTGGACCTGGCCGACCGCACCCAGGCCGCCCTCTGGGCCGTACGCCACGGAATGGCGGGCTGACGGGGAGCGGCCCACCGCCCCCCGGGAGCCCCGGAGCGAGCGGGGCAGGCGGCTACCGCCGCCCCCGCTCGCCCTCCTCCACGTACGCGTTGTACGCGGCCACCTGCGCCCTGCGCGCCACCCGTTCCACCGGCCGCAGCGCCTCGCCCCGGGCCGCGATCTCGGAGGCGCTCACCGCACCGCCGTGCCCGTTCTCGTGTGCCAGCGCGATCAGCAGCCCCACCCGCTGGGCCAGCTCCAGCACGCGTACCGCCCGGGGCGGGTACCCCGGCGCCAGCACCTCGCGCCCGCGCTCCGCCCGGGCCCGGTAGGCGTCGAGGGCAGCCTCGGCCACCGGCCCGGAGCCCGCCACGTCCAGCCGCGACAGCAGCGCCGTCGCGTCCCGCAGCGCCTCCGCGAGCTCCCGCTCCGCCTCACCCAGCGACGGCACGTCCGCCGGCGGGGCCTCCCGTACGGGTGTCACCCGCCACACCACCTCGACGTGCAGATCGCCGGGCGGCCCCGCCTCGGTCACCTCCGGCACCAGCCCGTACGCGGCCCCGGTGGCGACCACCGCCTCCCCGGTCTCCAGCGCCCGCGCGTTGAACTCCGGCGGACCGCTCAGCCCCAGCGGATGCCCCGGGGCCGGCAGCGCCACCCGGTAACCCGTCACCCCCAACCCCCGTAGTCGCCCCAGCGCCAGCGTGAGCCCGACGGGCCCCGCCTCCCCGGGCAGTCCCTCGACGCGGTGCACCGCGTCCTCCTGGACGATGGCGTCCACCGCGTCGTCCGGTGACACGAGTCCGGCGAGCAGCGCGTTTCCCCAGGCGGCAAGAAGTCCTGAGCGTGGTTCCGAAAGCATGGGAACAGCCTAAGAGCTGCCGCGCTCCTCCCGCCGGGAACGGACCTCGCGGCCGGAGCACTCCCGGGGTGGCGTAAGTTTTGCGTGGGAGCTGTGCCCTCCGGCACGCGACGATCTCGACACTGCATGGGGAGACAACGCGCTCATGAGCGATGTACTGGAGCTGGTGGACGTATCCGTGGTCCGCGACGGACGCGCTCTGGTGGAAGACGTCTCCTGGTCGGTCAAGGAGGGGGAGCGCTGGGTCATCCTCGGCCCGAACGGCGCCGGCAAGACGACGCTGCTCAACATCGCCTCCAGCTACCTCTTCCCGTCCACCGGAACGGCCAAGATCCTCGGCGAGCAACTCGGCGGGGTCGGCACCGACGTCTTCGAGCTCCGCCCGCGCATCGGCATCGCCGGTGTCGCCATGGCGGACAAGCTCCCCAAGCGCCTCACCGTCCTGCAGGCGGTCCTCACCGCCGCGTACGGCATGACGGCGACCTGGAACGAGAGCTACGAGGAGGTCGACGAGCAGCGCGCCCGCGCCTTCCTCGACCGCCTCGGCATGAACGACTACCTCGACCGCAAGTTCGGGACCCTCTCCGAGGGCGAGCGCAAGCGCACCCTGATCGCCCGCGCGATGATGACCGACCCCGAGCTGCTCCTGCTCGACGAGCCCGCCGCCGGACTCGACCTCGGCGGACGCGAGGACCTGGTGCGCCGCCTCGGCCGCCTGGCCCGTGACCCGTACGCCCCCTCCATGATCATGGTGACCCACCACGTCGAGGAGATCGCGCCGGGATTCACCCATGTCCTGATGATCCGGCAGGGCAAGGTGCTCGCCGCCGGCCCCATGGAGACCGAGCTCACCTCGCGCAACCTCTCCCGCTGCTTCGGCCTGCCGCTCGTCGTCGAGCACCAGGGCGACCGCTACACCGCGCGCGGACTGCCCCTGTCGTAGGCGCCGCAGGTGGTGTCCGGCGGATCCGGGCCGGACGCACCACCTGACCGGATCTCGCCCACGGGCCCCTGTCCCCGGAGCACATGCGGTCCTACCATGACGACATGGACGCGTGGGTGTGGTGGCTGATCGCGGCGGTGGGGCTGGGAATTCCCCTGGTCCTCACCGCCATGCCGGAGTTCGGGATGTTCGCGGTGGGCGCGGTCGCGGGGGCGGTCGTCGCCGCCCTCGGCGGCGGCATCGTGGCCCAGGTGCTGGTCTTCGTCGTCGTCTCCGTCGCGCTGGTCGCCGTGGTGCGGGTGGTCGCCGCGCGCCACCGGGGCGACGGCCCCCAATTCTCCTCGGGAATCGACGCGTTGAAAGGCCGGCGAGCCGTCGTGCTCGAACACGTCGACGGCAGGGGCGGTCGCATCAAGCTGGCGGGCGAGGTCTGGTCGGCCCGCGCGCTCGACGAGACCCAGAGCTTCGAGCCGGGCCAACAGGTCGACGTCGTCGACATCGACGGGGCCACCGCCGTCGTCATGTGACCGAACCGGCCACGCGGCAGGGCGAGTTCTGCGACACTCGAAGTCGATCATGTCGACTCGCCCGGTCCGTAGCAGTGAGAGTGCGACCCGATCACCAGGATCCGTCGGCTATCGAAGGGCTTGAGGCACACGATGCAACCGGTCATCATCGTCCTGATCATTTTGGTGGTGCTCGTCTTCATCGCCCTGATCAAGACGATCCAGATCATCCCGCAGGCCAGCGCCGCCATCGTCGAGCGTTTCGGGCGCTACACCCGCACGCTCAACGCGGGGCTCAACATCGTCGTCCCGTTCATAGACTCCATCCGCAACCGCATCGACCTCCGCGAGCAGGTCGTGCCCTTCCCGCCGCAGCCGGTGATCACCCAGGACAACCTGGTCGTCAACATCGACACCGTCATCTACTACCAGGTGACGGACGCCCGCGCCGCGACGTACGAAGTCGCCAGCTACATCCAGGCGATCGAGCAGCTCACCGTCACCACCCTCCGCAACATCATCGGCGGCATGGACCTGGAGCGGACCCTGACCTCCCGCGAGGAGATCAACGCGGCCCTGCGCGGCGTACTGGACGAGGCCACCGGCAAGTGGGGCATCCGCGTCAACCGCGTCGAGCTCAAGGCCATCGAGCCGCCCACCTCCATCCAGGACTCGATGGAGAAGCAGATGCGCGCCGACCGTGACAAGCGCGCCGCGATCCTCACCGCCGAGGGCATCCGGCAGTCCCAGATCCTCACCGCCGAGGGCGAGAAGCAGTCCTCGATCCTGCGCGCCGAAGGTGACGCCAAGGCCACGGCCCTGCGTGCCGAGGGTGAGGCCCAGGCCATCCGGACGGTCTTCGAGTCCATCCACGCGGGAGACCCGGACCAGAAGCTCCTCTCGTACCAGTACCTCCAGATGCTCCCGAAGATCGCCGAGGGAGACGCCAACAAGCTCTGGATCGTGCCCAGCGAGATCGGCGACGCCCTCAAGGGCCTCAGCGGCGCCTTCGGCAACCTCGGCGGCGGAGCCCCCGGCTTCAACACCGGCGGGTCCGGCGGCCCGGGCAAGGAGCGCCGGGAGGAACCCCCGGTCGACTGAGGGCTGTCCCGCCGGAGCCTCGCGGGACAGCCTCCGGCGCCCTCACACGCACACGGCCCGGGAGCGGGCCGGACGATGGTGGAACTCCCCCTGCGGGGCCCCCGTCCGGACCGTCCCGGGCCTTCGTGCATGATCGGTGCGGCACCCCGACCTTCCATGGCGGGGATGCGTCACCCGATCACCGAAGGAGTGGCCTTGTCCCTCTGGGAAATGCTCGCCGTCCTCGCAGCCGGCACAGCCGCGGGAACGATCAACACCATTGTCGGATCAGGTACGTTGATCACCTTCCCGGTACTGCTCGCCGTCGGCCTGCCACCGGTCACCGCCACCGTCTCCAACGCCCTCGGCCTCGTGCCCGGCTCCGTCAGCGGGGCGATCGGATACCGCGAGGAGCTCAAGGGCCAACGCCCACGCGTCATCAGACTGGGCATCAGCTGTCTGATCGGCGGACTCGCCGGAGCCACCCTCCTGCTGGCCCTGCCCTCCACCGCCTTCGAGACGATCGTCCCGGTCCTGGTCACCCTCGCCCTCGTGCTGATCGTGCTCCAGCCACGCATCAGCAGGGCCGTGCAGCGCCGCCGTGAACGCTCCGGCACCCCCGCCCACCCCGAGGGCGGCCCCCTGCTCGCCGTGGGCCTCGTCCTCGCCAGCGTCTACGGCGGCTATTTCACCGCCGCCCAGGGGATCATCTACCTCTCCCTGATGAGCATGCTCATCGACGACACCATCCAGCGCCTCAACGCCGTCAAGAACGTCCTGGCCGCCGTCGTCAACAGCGTCGCCGCGCTCTTCTTCCTCTTCGTCGCCGACTTCGACTGGACCGCGGTCCTCCTCATCGCGGTCGGCTCCACCGTCGGCGGCCAGATCGGCGCCCGCGTCGGCCGCCGCCTCAGCCCGACCGTGCTGCGCTGCCTCATCGTGGCGGTCGGAATCTGCGCACTCGTGCAGCTGCTGCTCCGCTGACACGCGGAAGCCCGCCTCCCCCATGGAGACGGGCTTCCGGTACGCCGTCAGGCGTATGCCGATCGGACCGACCGGCTGACTCGGGACGTTCGCGGCTGACCCAGAACGTTCGGGGCGGGATCAGGCGGCGGTACGGTCCAGCCAGGCCGGCAGCGACGAACGGTCGGCCGACGCCATCGCCAGCAGCATCGCCTCGGCCGGTGAGGGTACGAACGGCTGGCGCAGCAAGGGCATCTCCGCCTGCTCCGGCGTCCGGGCCGCCTTGCGGTGGTTGTCCTCCGCGCAGGAGGCCACGGTGTTCAGCCAGGTGTCCTGGCCGCCCTGGGCGCGCGGCACGACATGGTCCACGGTGGACGCCCGCCGCCCGCAGTACGCGCAACGGTGCTGGTCACGTATGAGGACCCCCCGTCTCGACCACGGCGCCTGTCTTCGGAAGGGCACGCGTACGTATCGGCAGAGCCTGATCACGCGGGGCACCGGGATGTCGACGGCGGCACCACGCATGCGGAGGCCGGGATCGGCCTGCTCGACGACCGCCTTGTCCGTCAGGACGAGGACCACCGCACGATTGAGGGTCACCGTCGACAGCGGCTCGAAGCTCGCGTTGAGGACCAGCGTGTCACGCATCCTGCCCACCTCCCTTGTGCCGCCCGCCCCCCGGCGGGCCCGGACCAACTCTGGCTGGGCGGGCCGTGTGGGACAACGCAATAAAAAGTGCCCTGCCCAGATCTCTCCAGAACCGGGGCAGGGCAAACGGGAGAAGAACGCTCAGCTTTCGGGGGAGGCGTACTCACCGATCAGGTGCGCGCGTCCCAGCGTGTGGAAACGCAGATTGAATCCGACCGCGGCCGGGGAGGTGTCGTCGTCCGTCCCGAGCTTCTCCGTGTCCACGGCGTACACGGTGAAGACGTAGCGGTGGTTCTCGCCTGCGGGCGGGGCGGCGCCGCCGAAGTCCTTCGACCCGTAGTCGTTGCGCGCGTGCACGGCTCCTTCGGGCAGCCCCGCGAAGGCGCCGCCGCCCGCTCCGGCCGGCAGCTCGGTGACCGAGGCCGGGATGTCGAACAGCACCCAGTGCCAGAAGCCGCTGCCGGTGGGCGCGTCGGGGTCGTAGCACGTCACGGCGAAGCTCTTCGTCCCGGCGGGGAATCCCTCCCAGCGCAGCTGCGGGGACGTGTTGCCCTGCGCGTACACCTGCGCGTCCGCGAGCACGGCACCGGGCGCGAGGTCGTCGCTCACCAGGCTGAACGCGGGTACCTCGGGGTGGAAGTCGTGGGGGAGCGGGGCCCTTTTCGCCCGGGCCCTGTTCGCTTCGGTCACAGCAACACCTTTCCTGTGGGCCGGTCCCGGTGGGCAGTCCCCACCGGGACCGGGACGTCTCCGACGGATCATGCCGGACACGCTTCGGGGCGCCCGCACGACCCGGCGGACGACCGCCGAGGGAGGGACGTCGGTCGGCATCCGGCCATGATCCGCCGGACACCGCTCACAGCCAGTTGCGCTGACCGCCCACCTGGGCGAGCCACTGGTTGAGGTAGGCGGCCCAGTCCGTCTGGTGGAAGTCGTCGAAACCGACCCGGAAGGAGCGGTACGAGTCGCTGCCCTCGCTGAACAGCCCCGCCTTCTTGTCCATCTCCAGGATGACGTCCATCTCGCGGTCGTCGGCGACGAAGGACAGCTCTACCTGGTTCAGGCCGCGGTACTGCTGCGGCGGTACGAACTCGATCTCCTGGTAGAACGGCAGCTGCTGGCGCGTCCCCCGGATGTGACCGCGCTCCATGTCCGCGCTGCGGAAGCGGAAGCCGAGCTGTCCGAACGCGTCCAGGATCGCCTGCTGGGCGGGGAGCGGGTGGACGTTGATCGGGTCCAGGTCACCGGAGTCCAGCGCGCGGGCGATGTCGAGCTCCGTCGTCACCCCGATGTTCATGCCGTGCAGGTTCTGCCCCGCGAACGTGGTGATGGGCGTCTCCCACGGGATCTCCAGCCCGAACGGCACCACGTGGACGGCACCGGCCTGCACCTCGAACGCACCGCCGAGCCGCAGCTTGGTGAACTCGACGTTCTGCTTGAACTCCTGGTCGTTCCCCTCCACCTCGACCCGCGCCTGCAGGCCGACCGAGATCCCCTGGATCTGCTGGGCGACGGAACCGCCCTGGACACGCACCTCGCCCTGGACGACGCCACCGGGGACGACATTGAGCTCGATGAGCTCCGTCTCCACCGACGCGCCGCCGGCGCCCATGCTCGCGAGGAGCCGCTTGAAGCCCATGGTTTCTCCTTATAGGTGTCTGACCCCTACATACGCGCCCTGACGGTAGCCGGTTCCCGCCATGGTTCCGCCAGTACCCTCGGTCGCCATGGACGCCGCTGCGGACCGTACTCCGCTGACCCGTGACTTCTTCGACCGCGACGTCCTTGACGTCGCCCCGGACCTGCTCGGCCGCACGCTGGTACGGCGCACCGCCGACGGGCCCATCGAGCTGAGACTTACCGAGGTGGAGGCGTACGCGGGCGAGATCGACCCCGGTTCGCACGCCTTCCGCGGCAGAACGGCCCGCAACGGCGTGATGTACGGCCCGCCGGGTCACGCGTACGTCTACTTCACGTACGGAATGTGGCACTGCTTGAACCTGGTGTGCGGTCGGGAGGGGTGGGCGAGCGGGGTGCTGCTGCGGGCCGGTGAGATCCTTACCGGCGCCGATCTGGCCCGCCCCCGTCGACTTTCGGCCCGCAATGACCGAGAACTGGCCAAAGGGCCGGCTCGTCTGGCGACCGCCCTCTCGATCGACCGGGGCCTCGACGGAAGCGATGTAGTCGCCGGCCCACCGGAACCGATGTCCGTCCTGTACGGCACCCCGCCACCCCGCGACCAGGTGCGGAACGGTCCGCGTACCGGAGTGGGGGGCGACGGCGCCCACCAGCCCTGGCGTTTCTGGATCGACGGCGATCCGACCGTGAGCCCTTACCGCGCCCACGCCCCACGGCGGCGCCGGACTTGACGAGGCTTCGGGCGGCCTCTAATGTGGTCCGAGCCGCTTTACACGGGTGCAGTGATCGGACCGGTCCTCAGGATCATGCCGACCGGCCTCGATGCGGCCAACCACTAGTCTCGATCCGCCCTGACGGGTGCGAATTCGGCATGTCCGAATTTCGCTTCGAACGCTCGATTATGAGTCGTCAAGGAAATGGACTACGGTAGCGGCAAGCCGAAAGGAAGCCGAAAAGGCAGCCAGGAGGCAAAGGCCCCCGACGGGCCGCCGGAATCAAACTCGGACCGGAAACGGAACGAAAATGAGTCTGGTAGAGTCGGACTCGCCGGAAAGGGAAACGCGAAAGCGAAGAACTGGAAAGCGAAAATCGCTTGACCCGCTTCGACCGGGAATCGGACCGATAAGA
>NZ_JBSFVR010000259.1:0-10840 GCF_053592415.1 Streptomyces sp. NPDC002690
CCCTGTGGGAGAGTAGGACGCCGCCGAACAATTTTTCCGGGAGACCCCCGTGCCTTTGGGCACGGGGGTTTTCTGCGTTTACGGACAATTGCGTGGACCTGGGGTTCCTGCGCCACCCGCCCTTGAGGCACGATCCAGTTCATGGGGAACCTCTACGACTACTACGCGGCCACCGACGACGCCCAGGCGATCGCACTGTCCGAAGGCGATGCCGACCTGGCCGATCCGTTCGGCACGATCGGACTCAAAGGGGTGATGCCCGATGAGATTCTCGCTACCGTCGAATCCTGCCTGACGGGTGTGCCCGAGGAGCAGGTGGAGGCCGGCCCGCGCTTCTGCGAACTGCTCAGCGAGGACGATCAGGACGGCCCGTGGCTCGTCTCGCTCACGGACACCCTCCGGGACGCTCTCGCGGAAGCCACCCCGGATCGTCTCCTGGAAGCCGCCACCGCGTGGACCCGCACGCAGGACGGTGCGGGGCAGGGCCCTGAGCTCATGGCCGACTTCCTGAAACGCCTCGGCGAACTCGCCCGCGACGCCGGGCCGCAGCGGCGTCTGTACTGCCGCATGTCCCTGTGACGGTTCGGCGGCACCCGCGTCGGCCGAACCCGTGTCAGCGCCCCACGGACGCCCGGTACACGTCCAGAGCCGAAGCCGGTGCCCGCCCGAGGAGCCTCGGCAGGGCGTTGTCCGCGATCCCGCTGCCGTCGAGGAAGCCCGCGGCGATCGCCGAGTAGGTGCCGACGAGCATGGGCACTTGGAAGGGCAGGGCCTCACCGGCCGAGGAGATCGCCTCACGGGCCGCCGCCAGCGAGCCGGGCCGGTACCGTCCGCCGACCGCCCCGGCCAGGTCGTCGCCGCCCAGGGGCTCCTCGCCGACGAGCTCGTACACCTTTCCCGCGTGCGCTCCGGGCTCGGTCACCACTCGGGCCGCCACCGCCGCCAAGTCCTCCCTGGCCACGGCCGCCAGTCTGCCGTCGCCCAGCGGGGCCGCGATCGTGCCGTCGCCGGTGGGTGCCGCGACGGCGGCGAGGAACTCGGCGTAGAGGCCGTTGCGCAGCACCGTCCAGCTCAACGGCGAGCGCGTCAGGCGGCGTTCCGTCCAGCGGTGGGCGAGAGCGAAGGGCAGATGGTCGCCGTCGCCGCTCAGGCTGGTGTAGACGAGATGACGCACTCCGGCCTTCTCGGCACCGGCTATCGCTGCCTCGTGCCGGGCGAGGACGACGTCGTCCTCGCCGTATCCGGCCGAGATGAGCAGCAGCGTCTCCACCCCGGTGAAGTCCAGCGACGCCGGGTCGTCGAAGTCGACGCGCCGCTCGGCCGGCGAACCCGGGGTCCGCGTCCCGAGGACGACGTCGTCGCGGCCGGCCAGTTCTCCGGTGACGAGCCTGCCGAGAGCGCCGTTCGCGCCGGTGATGAGCAACATGGAAGTTCCCTCCTGAGCCGTGTGTTCTCATCCTCGGGAGTGGACGCGGATCGCATAAGGAGGCACTTCGATGTCAGTAGGGCACACCGGTGTAACCACGTCCGAGCCGCAGGAGCCGGTGATCGTCTGCGAGACCCCGCAGGACGAGTGCGGTGTACGGGACGTGCTGGACCGGCTCGGCGACAAGTGGTCGGTCTACGTGATCGTCGAACTCGCTTCCGGGGTAAGGCGGTTCAATGAGTTGCAGCGCCGGATTCCGGGCGGCGTCTCGCAGCGCATGCTGACCCTGACCGTCCGGCGCCTGGAGCGGGACGGCCTGGTGAACCGGACCGTGTACCCGACCGTTCCGCCCCAGGTCGAGTACGAACTCACCGAGCTGGGCCACAGCCTCACCCACCTGGTCAAGGCGCTGGCGGACTGGTCGATCGAGCACCGGCCGGTCATCGCCGCCGCCCGCGAGGCGTGGGACGACGCCGGCCGGACACCGGCCTTCGGCTCCTGAAGACTCGAGCCTGAAGGCGCGGGCTCCAAGAGACTCACGGGTGCATGCGGGCGCCCTTGAGGACCTTGTCGACCGCGTTGCGCGGGCCGTACACCGCCAGGCCCACCAGGTCGAGCGCGTCCGCGCCGACGGCGCGTACGGCGGCCCGGTTGTCCCGGTCGTTGCCCGTGGCGAACAGGTCCGACGTGAACAGGGACCTCGGCAGCGCGCGGGAGAGCGCCCGGGTGTGCGCGGCGGTCAGCACTTCCTTCGTGCCCTCGAAGACCAGCACGGGCTGACGGAACATGGGCAGGTACGGGGTGCCGTCGGCGTCCTCGTACGGTTCGCCGACGACCTCGGGCGCCACCGAGCCGAGCCCGCTGACCAGGAACGCGGTGACGTTCAGCCGCTGCCAGGTCTCCAGATCCTCGCGGAGCAGTACGGCGATCTTGGTGTCGAAGCGGACGGGGGCCTGCTCGTGCGGGGCGACGGCCCCGGTGGTTCCGGTGGCGTTCTCGTTCTCGGTGTTCATGCTCCGAGACTCCGCGACGCCCGGCCGCCCGGTCTTGTACGTTCTTGGCGTGACGCCCTCGCAGGAGCAGGAGATCTCCGCATGGCGCCCGCACGTCCCGGGCGTCGTCGAGGTGCTGCACGCCCACTTCACCGAGCACGCCTACCCGATGCACGTCCACGACGCCTGGACCCTGCTGATCGTCGACGACGGAGCCGTCCGCTACGACCTGGACCGGTACGAGCGCGGCACCCCGCGCGACACCGTGAGCCTGCTGCCCCCGCAGGTCCCGCACAATGGCTCGCCGGCCACGGCGCACGGCTTCCGCAAGCGCGTCGTCTACCTCGACATGAGCCAGCTCGACGTGAGCCTCATCGGGCGGGCGGTCGGCCATCCGGACTTCACCGATCCGCTGCTGCGTACCCGCGTCGGCCAGCTGCACGCGGCCCTCGCGCACCCCGGGGACGCGTTCGAGGCGGAGAGTCGGCTGGCCTTCGTGGGGGAGCGGCTGCGGGCGCTCCTCGGCTCCGGGCCGGATCGCGGCGGTGCGGTACCCGCCGGCCGGGGCGTCGCCCGGGACCTCCGCGACCTGCTCGACGAACGGCTGCTCGACGGCCTCACCCTGGCCGAGGCCGCGCGCCTGGTCCATGCCCACCCCACGCATCTCGTACGGGCCTTCAGCGGCGCGTTCGGCATCGCCCCGCACCAGTACGTGACGTCCCGCCGCGTCGACCGGGCCCGCCGCCTGCTGCTCGACGGACGGCCGCCGGTCGAGGTGGCGGCGGCCACGGGCTTCCACGACCAGTCGCACCTGACCCGGCACTTCAAGCGGATCATGGGTACCACCCCCGGGCGGTACGTCCGTGCGGGAGCGCCGGGAGCGCCGGGAGCGCCGGGAGCGCCGGGAACGCCGGGAACGCCGGGAACGCCGGGAACGCCGGGAAGCCCGGACCGTGCGGTCCGGGCTTCCCTCGGTACGGATGCGGGTGCGGGGCCGCAGGTCAGGCCGGGCGGAACCAGACCGTCGCGAGCGGCGGCAGGGTCACCGTGATGCTGGCCTGACGGCCGTGCGCCGGTACCTCCTCCGGCTTCAGCGGCTCCTCGTTCCGCACGTCGCTGCCTCCGTAACGGGCCGAGTCGGTGTTCAGCACCTCGACCCAGCTCCCGGCCGACTCCGGCACCCCGAGGCGGTAGTCGTGGCGGACCGCCGGGGAGAAGTGGGAGACCGCGAGCAGTGGCGAGCCGTCCGCGTCGAAGCGGAGGAACGCGAGGACGTTGTCCTCAGCCGCGCCGCCGTCCACCCAGCTGAAGCCGCCCGGGTCGGTGTCGCGCTGCCAGAGCGCCGGCACCGCGCCGTACACCGCGTTCAGGTCGCCGACCAGGTCGCGTACGCCCCGGTGGTCGGCGGACGCCTCGTACGCCGGGTCGAGCAGCCACCAGTCCGGGCCGTGGCCCTCCGACCACTCGGCGCCCTGGGCGAACTCCTGTCCCATGAAGAGGAGTTGCTTGCCGGGGTGGGCCCACATGAAGCCGAGGTAGGCGCGGTGGTTCGCGCGCTGCTGCCACCAGTCGCCGGGCATCTTCGAGACCAGTGCCTGCTTGCCGTGCACCACCTCGTCGTGCGAGATCGGCAGCACGTAGTTCTCGCTGTACGCGTACACCATCGAGAAGGTCATCTCGTTGTGGTGGTACTTGCGGTGCACCGGTTCCTTCGCCATGTAGGTGAGGGAGTCGTGCATCCAGCCCATGTTCCACTTCAGCCCGAATCCGAGGCCGCCGATACCGTCCGGGCCGGTGTGGTGGGTGGCGCGCGTGACGCCGTTCCAGGCGGTGGACTCCTCGGCGATCGTCACCACCCCGGGGTTGCGGCGGTAGACGGTCGCGTTCATCTCCTGGAGGAAGGCCACCGCGTCCAGGTTCTCCCGGCCGCCGTGCTCGTTGGGCGACCACTGGCCGTCCTCGCGGGAGTAGTCGAGGTAGAGCATGGAGGCGACCGCGTCGACCCGCAGCCCGTCGATGTGGAACTCCTCGCACCAGTAAGTGGCGTTGGAGACGAGGAAGTTGCGGACCTCGGTGCGGCCGTAGTCGAACTCCAGGGTGCCCCAGTCCGGGTGCGCGGCGCGGGACGGGTCGGAGTGCTCGTACAGCGGCCGTCCGTCGAACTCGGCCAGCGCCCATTCGTCGCGCGGGAAGTGCGCGGGAACCCAGTCCATGATCACGCCGATGCCCGCCCGGTGCAGCGAGTCCACCAGGTGCCGGAAGTCGTCGGGGGTGCCCATGCGCGAGGTCGGCGCGTAGAAGCCGGTCACCTGGTAGCCCCAGGAGCCGCCGAAGGGGTGCTCGGAGACCGGCATCAGCTCCACGTGCGTGAAGCCCAGGTCCTTGACGTACGCCGGCAGTTGCTCGGCGAGTTGACGGTACGTCAGGCGCGGACGCCAGGAGGGGAGATGGATTTCGTATACGGAGAACGGCGCCTCGTGCACCGGGCGGTCGCCGCGCCGCTCCATCCAGTCGCCGTCCTGCCACGCGTAGTGCGAGGCCGTGACCACCGAGGCGGTGGCGGGCGGGATCTCGGTGGCGCGGGCCATCGGGTCCGCGCGCAGGGTGTGCGAGCCGTCCGGGCGGCAGAGGTCGAACTTGTAGAGCGCGCCCTCGCCGACCCCGGGGAGGAAGAGTTCCCACACGCCGGTCGACCCGAGCGAACGCATCGGCAGCCCGGTGCTGTCCCAGTAGGTGAAGTCACCCGCGATCCGCACCCCGCGCGCGTTGGGCGCCCAGACGGTGAACCGGGTCCCGGTGACGCCCTGGTGCTCCATGATCCGCGCACCCAGCGCGGTCCACAGCTCCTCGTGCCGGCCCTCGCCGATCAGGTGCAGGTCCAGCTCGCCGATCGCGGGCAGGAAGCGGTAGGGGTCCTCGATCTCGATCTCGTTGTCCGTGTAGGCGACCAGCAGCCGGTAGGCGGGCACGGCTTTGAGCGGCAGCACGCCGGAGAAGAAGCCGTCGCCGTCGTCGAGCAGTTCGGCACGGAGCCCCTCGGCGAGCACCGTCACGCCGCGTGCGTGCGGGCGCAGCGCCCGTACCAGCAGCCCGCCGTCGTGGGGGTGCGCGCCGAGCAGGTCGTGGGGGGCGTGGTGCTCGCCGGCGAGCAGCCGGCCCCGGTCCGCGTCGTGCAGGGCGGGCGCGGGCCGGACGCCCTCGGCGGCGTCGGTGCCGCCGCGCCGGGGGTGGGGCGGCACGCCGTTCTTCCGCTTGGCCTTGGGGCGCTTCGCGGGCGCGGTGGCGGTGACCGTGGCGGCGGCAGCCGCCGCCACGGGCCCGTCGGCCGTCTCGGTCGTCACCGGCTGGGGGGCGGGTGCGGCCTCGGCTTCGACGGGGGCGGGCGTGTTCCTGGACGGCTTACGGGCGGTCACGGGGGACGGCCTCCTCGGGGGGTCGGTCGGGGCGGGGGCGTGCGGAACGGGGAAATCCGTGCGGTCCGGGCGGTCGGGGGCGGCCGGACGGTCGATGGGGCGAGGGCGCGGACCGGGCGGGCCGGGGTGCGCCCTCGGTCCACCGGGCCGCGCGGCGGGGGAGCCGCGCGGACCCGGATCAGGTGGACGCGGCCAGCCGCTGGATCGCGGCCATCGGGACGGGCAGCCAGTCGGGGCGGTGCCGTGCCTCGTACAGCACCTCGTACACCGCCTTGTCCGTCTCGTGGGCGCGCAGCAGTTCGGGTTCGCTGCGCGGGTCGGTGCCGGAGACCTCGGCGTATCCCTCGCAGTACGCGGAGCGGCAGCGCTCCGCCCAGGCGTCGCTCCAGGGCCGGTGGGAGCGGGCCGCGTAGTCGAAGGAGCGGAGCATCCCGGCGACGTCGCGCACCGGTGGCTGCGGGCTGCGGCGTTCGGCGAGCGGCTTGGCGGGTTCGCCCTCGAAGTCGATCAGTGACCAGAACCCGTCGGCGCCGCGGAGCGTCTGTCCGAGGTGCAGATCGCCGTGGACCCGGTGGGTGGCCCAGGAGCGTCCCCGGTGTCCGAGCTCCCCCAGCGCGTCGAAGGCGGCGCGCAGCGCGGGGACGTACGGCAGGAGTACGGGGACGGCCTGTGCGGTCGCCTCCAGCCGCTGGGTCATCCCGGCCACCAGGGCTTCGATGCCCGCGAGGCGCAGGTCCGGGCCGGGCAGGGCGGAGGCGAGCGCGGAGTGCACCTCGGCGGTGGCCCGGCCGAGCGTTCGGGATTCCGGGACGAAATCGCGTCCCTCGGCCAGCGCGCCGAGGGCCAGTTGCCAGCCGTCCTCCGCGCCGCGCAGGAAGGGTTGCAGCACGCCGAGGGTGAGCGGTTCCGGGGTGGCCGCCTCGAACCAGGCGACGGGTGCGGGCACCCGTCCGCAGCCCTCGCCGACGAGGGCGAGCGGCAGCTCCAGATCCGGGTTGGTTCCCGGGAAGACTCTCCGCAGGATCTTCAGGATGTAGGCGTCGCCGAAGACGAGCGAGGAGTTGGACTGTTCGGTGTCCAGCAGCCGGGGCGCGAGCCCGGCCGGAATCGTTTCCGCGCGTTCGAAGCGGAGCACTCCGAGTGGGCCGGGGCGGCGGAATCGCTCCAGCAGCAGACCGGCGAGCCGGGGGTCGTGGAGGCCCTCGTAGACGGTGCGGCCGGCCAGCGGGCCGTCCGCCACCCGTCCGATGAGGGCGGGGGCCAGGCTCGGTGGCAGGTCCGTCCTCACCCCCAGCAGGAGTTGGTAGCAGTCACCGGTGGCGCGGGCGGGCAGTCCGGGCTGATGGACCCGGACCAGGAGGTGCAGCAGCCCGGGGCCGGTCGTGGCGGAGTCGACCGGCAGTATCTCGGTCGCGGAGACCAGGGTGAACCCGGCCACCGGGTGGCCCTTGCCGGCGAACCAGCGTTGCCGGGGCAGCCAGTCGTGGAGCAGCGGGGCGAGGGAGGGCAGCAGCGCGGTCCCCGCCGCGGCGCCTCCCGGCCGTGGGTGGGGTTGCGGGTGGGGCGCCTGTTTCGTCGTGCTTTTCGCCAGGGCGACGTGAGTGGATGCAGCCTCCGACATGGCATCGCGTCCTTTCCCCGGGCACACAGATGCGAGGAGTGTCCCGGATTGCGGCAATGGCTGTCCGGCTGTGCGGGACGTGTCGGCTGAGGATGGTGCGTACGGACTCGAATGGCCCAACGGGCACTCGGTTCCGTCCAGCGCTCGATGTGGGGGAGGGTGCCCCGTGCGGGACGGCCAAAACCGTCCCGCAGGAGCTGTGCGTACCGTTGACCGGGGCGTAACACCCCGGCGGTGCCCGTCAGATGGCCGGGGCTTCCTTCCGCAGGCGGAACCAGTAGAAGCCGTGGCCGGCGAGAGTGAGCAGGTAGGGCCACTCGCCGACGGCGGGGAAGCGCACCCCGCCGATCAGTTCGACCGGGTGGCGTCCGTTGAAGGACCGCAGATCGAGTTCGGTCGGCTGTGCGAACCGGGAGAAGTTGTGGACGCACAGCACGAGGTCGTCCCCGTACTCACGGGTGAACGCGAGCACCGCCGGGTTGGACGAGGGCAGTTCGGTGTACTCGCCCAGCCCGAAGGCCGGATTCTGCTTGCGGATCTCGATCATCCGCCGGGTCCAGTGCAGCAGCGAGGAGGGCGACGCCATCGACGCCTCGACGTTGGTGACCTGGTAGCCGTAGACCGGGTCCATGATCGTGGGCAGGAAGAGCCGGCCCGGGTCACTGGAGGAGAATCCGGCGTTGCGGTCCGGCGTCCACTGCATCGGGGTGCGTACCCCGTCGCGGTCGCCCAGCCAGATGTTGTCGCCCATCCCGATCTCGTCCCCGTAGTAGAGGATCGGGGAGCCGGGCAGCGACAGCAGCAGAGCGGTGAACAGCTCGATCTGGTTGCGGTCGTTGTCCAGCAGCGGGGCGAGGCGGCGGCGGATGCCGATGTTGGCGCGCATCCGCGGGTCCTTGGCGTACTCCGCGTACATGTAGTCGCGCTCTTCGTCCGTGACCATTTCGAGGGTGAGCTCGTCGTGGTTGCGCAGGAAGATGCCCCACTGGCAGTTCTTCGGGATCGCCGGTGTCTTGGCGAGGACTTCGGAGACCGGGTAGCGGCTCTCCCGCCGTACCGCCATGAAGATGCGCGGCATCACGGGGAAGTGGAACGCCATGTGGCACTCGTCGCCGCCGGACTGGTAGTCGCCGAAGTAGTCGACGACGTCCTCCGGCCACTGGTTGGCCTCGGCGAGCAGGACGGTGTCCGGGTAGTTGGCGTCGATCTCCTTGCGGACCCGCTTGAGGAAGCCGTGGGTCTCGGGGAGGTTCTCGCAGTTGGTGCCCTCGCGCTGGTAGAGATACGGCACGGCGTCCACGCGGAAGCCGTCGATGCCGAGGTCCAGCCAGAAGCGGAGGGCGGAGATGATCTCCTCCTGCACCGCCGGGTTCTCGTAGTTGAGGTCGGGCTGGTGCGAGAAGAACCGGTGCCAGTAGTACTGCTTGCGCACCGGGTCGAAGGTCCAGTTCGAGGTCTCCGTGTCGACGAAGATGATCCTCGCGTCGGGGAACTGCTTGTCGTCGTCGGCCCAGACGTAGTAGTCGCCGTACGGCCCGTCGGGGTCCGACCGGGACTGCTGGAACCACTCGTGCTGGTCGCTCGTGTGGTTCATGACGAAGTCGATGATGACGCGCATGCCGCGCTGGTGCGCGGCGTCCACGAACTCCACGAAGTCGGCGAGATCGCCGAACTCGGGAAGTACGGCGGTGTAGTCCGAGACGTCGTAACCGCCGTCGCGCAGAGGCGACTTGAAGAACGGCGGCAGCCAGAGGCAGTCGATGCCGAGCCACTGGAGGTAGTCCAGCTTGGCGGTGATGCCCTTGAGATCTCCGATGCCGTCGCCGTTGGAGTCCTGGAAGGACCGGACGAGGACCTCGTAGAAGACGGCGCGCTTGAACCAGTCGGGATCGCGGTCCTTGGCGGGGGTGTCCTCGAAGGTGTCGGGAACAGGCTCATTCACGATCATGGTGTGGGTGACCCTCCGGTCGGCGGGGACGGTCGCAGGACGACGACGTGCGCGGGCGTGATACCCGGCTCTAGGCGCACGTAGAAGGTCCTGCCCCAGTGATAGGTGTCGCCGGTGAGCTCGTCGCGCACCGGCACGCTCTCGTGCCAGTCGAGGCCGAGTTGCGGCATGTCCAACGAGACCGTGGCCTCCTGGGTGTGGTGCGGGTCGAGGTTCACGACCACCAGGAGGGTGTTCGATCCGGAGCGCTTGCTGTAGACGATCAGCGCTTCGTTGTCGGCGGAGTGGAAGTGGACGTCACGCAGCTGCCGGAGCGCCGGATGGCGGCGCCTGATCCGGTTGAGCGACGTGATCAGCGGGGCCAGCGAACGTCCCTCGCGTTCGGCGGACTCCCAGTCCCTGGGCCTGAGTTCGTACTTCTCCGAGTGCAGGTACTCCTCGCTCCCCGGACGCGTCGGGGTGTTCTCGCACAGCTCGAATCCCGCGTACACGCCCCAGGACGGGGAGAGTGTCGCGGCCAGCACGGCCCGGGCCTCGAAGGCGGGCCGGCCGCCGTCCTGGAGGTAGCCGGGAAGGATGTCGGGGGTGTTCACGAAGAAGTTGGGGCGCATGTACGAGGCGGCCTCGCCGGAGACCTCCAGGGCGTACTCGGTCAGCTCCTGCTTCGTGTTCCGCCAGGTGAAGTACGTGTACGACTGCTGGAAACCGACCTTCGCGAGGGTGTGCATCATCGCGGGGCGGGTGAACGCCTCGGCGAGGAACACGACGTCCGGGTCGGTGCCGTTGATCTTCTCGATCACCTGCTCCCAGAAGACGACCGGCTTGGTGTGCGGGTTGTCCACGCGGAAGATCCGCACCCCGTGGTCCATCCAGAACCGCAGCACCCGTACCGTCTCGGCGACCAGTCCCGGCATGTCCTTGTCGAAGGCGATGGGGTAGATGTCCTGGTACTTCTTCGGCGGGTTCTCCGCGTACGCGATCGAGCCGTCGGGCCGGTGGTGGAACCACTCCGGGTGCTCCTTCACCCAGGGGTGGTCCGGGGAGCACTGGAGCGCGAAGTCCAGGGCGATCTCCATCCGCAGGGTGCGGGCGGTCTCCACGAAGTGGTCGAAGTCCTCCAGCGTGCCGAGGTCCGGATGGACGGCGTCGTGGCCGCCGTCCGCCGAACCGATCGCCCAGGGCACGCCCGGATCGTCGGCGCCCGCCGTCAGGGAGTTGTCCGGCCCCTTGCGGTGGGAGGTGCCGATGGGGTGGACCGGCGGCAGATAGACGACGTCGAAGCCCATCGCGGCCACCGCCGGCAGCCGCTCGGCCGCCGTCCGGAACGTGCCGCTGACCAGCCGGGCCGAGGGCCGCTGCCTGCACAACGAGCTGTACTGGCGCGGCGCCGACTGGTGGGGCGCCGGACCGGGCGCGCACAGCCACGTCGGCGGGGTGCGC
>NZ_JBSFVR010000260.1:0-10818 GCF_053592415.1 Streptomyces sp. NPDC002690
GTACGCCTCGTGCACCGAGACGACCGGGCCCTCGGCGGGCCGGTGCGGGCGGCAGCTGCCCCTTGAGCGGGCCCCATTCGTTCGGATCGGGAACGCCCGGCGGGAGCATGGTGCGCCGCTTGGGCCCGCCGTGCTCGGACTCGCCGGGCTCCTTGGCGCCCGGCCATGCCTTGGCGACCCGGGCGGCGAGGACGAAGTCCTTGCGCAGCGGGTGGCCCTCGAACCCTTCGGGCAGCAGCAGGGGCACCAGGTGCGGGTGGCCCTCGAAGCCGATGCCGAACATCTCGTGGGTCTCGCGCTCGTGCCAGGCGGCGCCCGCGTAGACGTCGATCGCGCTGGGCAGCACGGCCGCGTGGTGCGGGACCGTCGTACGGACCAGCAGCCGCCGGACCGTACCGGTGGCGAGCGCGGCCACGTGGGCGCTGACCAGGTAGCCGGTGCCGGGTTCGTCGACGGCGCTCAGCCAGTCGAAGTAGGTGCAGCCGAGCCGGTCGCGCGCGGTCGTGAGCGCGGCGGTCCAGGTGCCGGCGGGCACGTCCACGGTGAGCAGGTCGTACGCGTGAGCGGCGGTCGCCCCCTCGCCGAAGAGCCCGGCGACGGCCTCGGCGACGGCGGCCTCGTCGGCGTCCACGCCGAGCAGCCGGTCGTACAGCTCAGCGGGAGTCCCGGCCGGGTTCTGAGAAGCGTTCACCGCGAATCCCCCGACTCCCGCGAATTTCCCGACTTCCCCGAATTCCCCGACTCTCCCGGCTCCGCGGGTGCGGCGACGAGTCCGCTGCGCAGCGCGGCGGTCGAGGGCCGGGCGGCGGTGCCGGTGGCGTAACGCTCCGCCAGCGACTCGCGGGCGATCCGCTCCTGGAGCTTGAGGATGCCCTGGAGCAGCGCCTCGGGCCGGGGCGGGCAGCCGGGGACGTACACGTCGACGGGGATGATCTGGTCGACGCCCTTGGTGACCGAGTACGAATCCCAGTACGGGCCACCGCAGTTGGAGCAGGCACCGAAGGAGATCACGTACTTCGGTTCGGGCATCTGCTCGTACAGCCGCTTCACGGCCGGGGCCATCTTGTCCGTCACCGTGCCGGACACGACCATCAGGTCGGCCTGGCGGGGGCCCGGGGCGAAGGGGATCACACCGAGCCGCATGAAGTCGTGGCGGGACATCGAGGCGGCGATGAACTCGATGGCGCAGCAGGCGAGGCCGAAGTTGAAGACCCAGAGGCTGTAGCGGCGGCCCCAGTTCAGGACCACCTTCATCGGTTCCGGTGCGAGGCGGGACAGCACGCCGAGCCGTTTGGGCTCGGGCAGCGGGACCGGCCCGGGGCCGGTCACCGCCTCCTGCGTACCGGCTGCGGGCTGCGGCTCGGGGGTCGGCCGGCTCGTCACGCCCATGTGAGGACGCCCTTCTTCCATGCGTAGAGCAGTCCCACGGCGAGGAAGCCGAGGAAGACGAACATTTCCACCAGGGTGGTCGCGCCGAATCCGGGCGCGGCGAACACGGTCGCCCAGGGGAAGAGGAAGACCGAGTCGACGGCGAAGATCACGTAGAGGAAGGCGTAGACGTAGTAACGCACCTGCGTGTGAGCCCAGCCCTCCCCGACGGGGTCGACACCGCACTCGTAGGTGAGGAGTTTCTCGGGCGTCGGAACCACGGGCCTGAGCAGGCGTCCCGCCCCGAAGGCGGCGGCGACGAAGAGCACGCCGACCAGGGCGAGCAGTCCGACGACCGAGTAGCTGTGGAAGTAATCCGACGCGAGAACGGTCGGCTCCGGCAGTTCCGGCACGTCCGCCACGTCCGTTCCTCGCTCCCTCGAACCCTTCGACGATCTGTACGCACGGGAGTCTAGGCCCTGTTAAAGAGACGGTAAGCAGCCGCGTCCCGGGCAGGTGCGGGACGAGGGGTGGGATACGGGACGGGCCGAGGGTTCGATGAGGGGCCGGGTGAGGGGTGCGCCGAGGAGTGGGTGAGGGGGCGGGGCGGGGGTGGGTGAGGGGCCGGGCGAGGGGTGGGGTTATCCCCACTTCCTCGCACCCACGAGCCCCATGGCGTGCGCGGGGGTCCAACCGGCAGGCTTGGTCGCATGACGACGAGCCCCTCCGAGAGCCCCTTCGCGCCGGACGACCCCCGGCCGCCCCGACTGCGCCCGGCCCTCGACGTGTGGACGTGGAAGGAGATCGCCCATCTGCTGGCGAACCTGCTGACCACGATCATCGGCTTCGTCTACGCGGTCGTGCTGGTCAGTGTCGGTGCCGGGCTGTCCGTCACGGTGGTCGGACTGCCGTTGCTCGCCCTCGGTATCCAGGGCTCGCGGGGGCTCGGCCGGTTCGAGCGGGCCAGGGCCCGCGTCCTGCTCGGGGTGTGTGTCGAGGAGCCCGGCGCGATCGCGCGGACCCGCCGCGAGAAGGGATTCTTCGCCTGGCTCTGGTCGGGGCTCGGTGACCCGGTGGGCTGGCGGACGCTGTTGTATTCGTTCATCCGACTGCCGTGGGGCGTGGTGACGTTCACCGTGACGCTGGTGGGGTTCTTCACGTTCTGGCCGGTACTCCCCTACGTGACGCGGGCCCTCAGCAACGTGGACCGCGCGCTCGTACGGACGCTGCTGGCGCCCTCGGACGAGCTGGAGCGGCGGATCGCCGAGCTGGAGTCGGACCGGGGTGTGGTCGTGGACACGGCGGCGGCGGACCTGCGCCGGATCGAACGTGATCTGCACGACGGCGCCCAGGCCCGGCTGGTGGCGCTCGCCATGGACCTCGGGCTGGCGAAGGAGAAGCTCGGCGCCGATCCGGAGGCGGCTGCCCGGATGGTCGACGAGGCGCACGGCGAGGTGAAGGTCGCCCTCCAGGAGCTCCGCGACCTCGCCCGGGGAATCCATCCGGCCGTCCTCACCGACCGGGGCCTGGACGCGGCCCTCTCCTCGATCGCTTCGCGCTGCACCGTGCCCGTGACGGTCGGCGTCGATCTGCCGGGCCGGCCGGCCCAGGCGATCGAGGGCATCGCCTACTTCACCGTCTCCGAACTGCTCCAGAACATCAGCAAGCACAGCCGGGCGCGCTCGGCCGCCGTGGACGTGTGGCGTGCGGGCGACCGGCTGATGCTCCAGGTGCGCGACGACGGCAAGGGCGGGGCGCGGACGGAGGGCGGCAGCGGCCTGGCCGGACTGTCGGAGCGGCTCGGTGCGGTGGACGGCCTGCTGATCGTGGAGTCGCCCGAGGGCGGCCCCACCTCGGTGACCGCCGAGCTGCCCTGGCGCGACGGCGCGGCCGGACCGGGCTGAGAACCGGAGGCTGGAGCCCCGGGCCGAGAACCGGAGGCTGGGGCCGGAAGAAGTACGGAGGGCCGGGGCGCGTGCGCTCCGGCCCTCCGGCGTGCGCGCGGCGCGTACGCCGGGGTGGGGGTAACCCCCCGTCGGATACGGAGACCGCCCTCATGGTGCGGGGCGCCCGTACGGAAGAGGCTGGAGTCATCGGCCGGAGAGCCGCGCGCGGGCCGGGGCGACGTCCCGGGAACGGCGTGAGCCAAGCCGCGTGCGCGGAGCGGCCCGCGACGTGACGGCATGAGACGGCATACGGAGAACGGCCCGCGACGGGCCTCACCGGAGAACGGAAACGGACGGCAGAGATGGCCACGGCATACGGATCGGACGCGCGGGACGGGCAGGGTGGGGACACCGGCGCCTGGCACCGTCCCGACGAGAAGCACTTCTTCCCGGCCGTGCTCCGCGCGCCGGTCGAGGGGCGGACCTGGCGGGAGCTGCTGTACCTCCTGCTGAGCCTGCCGGTGAGCGTCGTGCTCTTCACGCTCGTGGTCACCACGGTCTCGCTGAGCGCCGGTCTGATGGTCACCTTCCTCGGCATCCCGGTCCTCGCCGCCGGCCTGGCGGTGTGCCGGGGGTTCGGCGCCCTGGAGCGCGGGCGCGCCCGCGCTCTTCTGGGGCTCGACGTGGCCGCTCCCGAGCCCGTGCGGGGCCGGACCGGCGGGGTGTTCTCGTGGGCGGGCGCGGCGCTCCGCAACGGCGCCTCCTGGCGCCACCTGCTCTACGGGTTCCTGCACTTCCCGTGGGCGGTCTTCGCGTTCACCGTCGCGGTGACGGTGGTGGCGACCGCCTGGAGCATGTTCACGTACCCGCTGTGGGCCTGGGTCTTCCCGGCGTACGTGGGCATCGACGGCCTCCAGCTGTACGGGGACGCCACGCACCGCGTCTATCTGGACTCGGCCTTCGAACTCACGGCGACCTGCGGTGTGGGCCTGGTCCTCGTGCTCGTGTCGCCGTGGATCGTCCGGGGGCTGGCCTCGGTGGACCGGGTGATGGTCGCCGGGCTGCTCGGCCCGTCCCGGCTGGACTCCCGCGTGGTGGAGCTGGAGTCGGACCGGGGTGTGGTCGTGGACACGGCGGCGGCGGACCTGCGCCGGATCGAACGCGATCTGCACGACGGCGCCCAGGCCCGGCTCGCCGCCCTCGCGATGGAGCTCGGGCTGGCGAAGGACCGGCTCGCCGAGGACCCCGAAGCGGCGGCGCGCCTGATCGACGGGGCGCACGGCGAGGTGAAGGTCGCCCTCCAGGAGCTCCGCGACCTCGCCCGGGACATCCACCCCGCCGTCCTCACCGACCGGGGCCTGGACGCCGCCCTCTCCTCCGTGGCCTCCCGCTGCGCGGTCCCGGTCCACGTGGACGTGGAACTGCCGCTGCGCCCGGCACGGGCGATCGAGAACCTCGCGTACGTCACCGTCTCCGAGCTGCTCCGCAACGTCACCCGGCATGCCCGGGCCACCCGGGCATCGGTCACGGTGCGCCGGACGGCTGACCGGCAGAACCGTTACGACCGCAAGGACGGGCAGCACCGCCCCGAGCACCTGGTGATCCGGGTCGACGACGACGGGCGGGGTGGCGCGGACGTGGCGGCGGGCGGCCACCTGGCCGGACTCGCGGAGCGTCTGCGTGCCGTGGACGGCAGCCTCACGGTGGAGTCCCCGGCGGGCGGACCGACGACGGTGACCGCCCGGCTCCCCTGGCGGGACTGACCCTCCGCCGTCGGCCGCCTCGGCCGCCCCGCCGCAGCACCGGGCAAGGCTCCGGGCAAGGCTCCGGGCAAGGCTCCGGGGGGACCCGCACCACCTGGTACGGGTCCCCCCGGAGCGCGAGCCGGCCGTGCCGAGCAGCCCGGGCAGGTGGCGCACCCGGATGCGCGCCCGAAGGAGTGAGGCGGGTCGGCGCCGGGGTCCGGGCGGTGCGAAAAGGAGGTGCACCGGACAGGGCGGAGTGGGCAGGATGCCTGCCGTGACCGACCCATCGAGCGACGGCCTTCCGCTCCACTCCCTCCCTACCGGTGCCTGCCCGCACGATCCCGTCCCGCCCCGTGCCGTCCTCGACGCCTTCGGTGTGGAGGGCACGCCCGTCCCCCTCGCGGGCGGGCAGGGGCGGAGCGTCCGCGTCGGCGCCTTCGTGTTCAAGCCGGCCGAAGGAGGTGCGGAGGAGGTCGAGTGGGGCGCCGCGCTGGCCGAGCGGCTGACGCCGTCCAGCGGCTTCCGGGTACCCCGGCCGCTCCGGGCCGTCGACGGCCGGAGCCTCGTGGACGGCTGGACGGCGACCGAGTTCCTGCCGGGTGAGCCCGGTCCGCAGGGCCGCTGGACCGAGGTGCTCAGCGCCGGACGGGCCTTCCACGCCGCCCTGCGGCCGTTCCCCCGGCCCGGCTTCCTCGGCCGGCACACCCACCCCTGGGCCGTGGCCGACCGGGTGGCGTGGGGCGAGCAGGAGGTCGAGGTGGTGGAGGAGCTCGCGGCTCCGTTCGCCGCGCTGCTGGCACTGAGGCGCCCGGTGGCACGGGAGGCGGCCCAGCTCGTCCACGGTGACCTCACCGGCAATGTGCTCTTCGCCCCGGACAGCGCACCCGTGGTGATCGACTTCTCGCCGTACTGGCGGCCTCCGCTGTTCGCCGAGGCGGTCGTGGTCGCGGACGGCCTGCTGTGGTTCGACCTTCCCCGCCGCCTGCTGACGCTCGGCTCCGGTCACCCCGACTGGCGGCAGACGGTGATCCGCGCCCTGATCTTCAGGCTCGTCGCGCACAGCGAGAGCGTGCGGCCGTCGGGGCACGTCCCGCCCGGGGAGCCGGACCGGTACGCGGCAGCGACCGACGCCGTACGGAAGCTCGCGGCGCCCCGTCGCTGACATCCGCCCGGACGATCGCCCCGTATCCGGAATTCCCGTCTCCGCTCCGTCGGAAAGTCGAGAACCGGTGCGGAACCGGCCGGCCCCAGGGCTGCCGCAGACCATGTGATCATGGACTTTTTCATGGACATGATTTCCCGGTTCCGCGTCGGCCATATCTTCACGGCGGAACCGCACACTTGTCCCGCGGGTGCACCGACGACGCGAAAGCGCTCCGCCGATCGCGCCGCATTGCACTTCTCGCCGGCTATTTCCCACTCATAGGTGAATGCTCGGGTCCTCCGTTGCCACGCCCTCTCGTGCCGTGCCCGGAAATCGGCGATCCACCCCGTTCCCTCCTTGCCGCCCAGGGCTGGGATGCTGGGCACGCAAGTGAACCGCCGGGTGACCGGCACCGGACGACGACAGCAGTGGGGGAAGCGGCAGCGTGGAGAACAAGGTGCGGGTACGTGTGGTCATCGCGGAGGATTCGGTCCTGTTGCGGGAGGGGCTGACCCGGCTGCTCACCGACCTCGGGCACGAGGTCGTCGCCGGAGTGGGGGACGCGGAGGCGCTGCTCGAACTCCTGGCGGATCTGCACGCACGTCAGGAG
This sequence comes from Streptomyces sp. NPDC002690, assembly GCF_053592415.1. Lineage (NCBI taxonomy): Bacteria > Bacillati > Actinomycetota > Actinomycetes > Kitasatosporales > Streptomycetaceae > Streptomyces > Streptomyces sp. NPDC002690. The sequence goes on from NZ_JBSFVR010000260.1 coordinate 6,754, forward strand.
CTGCCGGACGTGGTGGTCGCGGACGTACGCATGCCGCCGACCCACACCGACGAGGGGGTCCGGGCAGCGGTACGGCTGCGCAAGGACCACCCCGGCGTCGGGGTGCTGGTGCTGTCGCAGTACGTCGAGGAGCGGTACGCCACCGAGTTGCTGGCCGGCAGCACGCGCGGGGTGGGGTATCTGCTGAAGGACCGGGTCGCCGATGTGCGGGACTTCGTGGACGCCGTGGTGCGGGTGGCCGCGGGCGGTACCGCGCTGGACCCGGAGGTGGTGGCGCAGTTGCTGGGGCGGAGCCGTAAGCAGGACGTGCTGGCGGGGCTCACGCCACGCGAGCGGGAGGTCCTCGGCCTGATGGCGGAAGGACGGACGAACTCCGCCGTCGCCAGGCAGCTCGTGGTGAGCGACGGCGCGGTGGAGAAGCACGTCAGCAACATCTTCCTCAAGCTCGGTCTCGCGCCCAGCGACGGCGACCACCGGCGGGTGCTCGCGGTGCTGACCTATCTGAACTCGTAGGACCCGCCCCGCTCCGGACTCGGGGGCCCACGCGCTCCGGACTCGCGGGACCCGCCCCGCTCCGGACCCGCGGGGCCCACGCCGCTCCCGACCCGCTCCGCCCGCGTTCCCCCGCCCGCGTCTCCGAATTCCGGACAGCGCGCATTCTTGAACGGTTGTCGGCGCCCTCAATCCTCGCCGGACGGGAAATGTGCGGCCTACGTCGAAAGGCCGAGACGGCACCGGCCCCCCGACCTGCCTCGGAAGACTGGAATCGCCAGGAAAATAGGAAGGAACCGGCCTCTCCCGCCGACGTCCCCCATATGATCGACGGAGGAAGGCGCCCCTTACCGTCGTAGTGTGGGCCCCGGGGACCGTCGGCGGGCCGGCTGTTCCGGAGCCGCCGCCCAAGGGAGGTCCAGTTCAGTGACCAGCCAGGTCAGTAGCCAGGCCGATGTGACCGACGAGGCTGTCCTCGGAGAGCAACGCGCTCCCCGTGCGACGAATGCGGAGGTCGGCGTGAAAGAAATCCGTCGACTGGATCGGGTCATCATTCGATTCGCCGGGGATTCCGGCGACGGTATGCAGTTGACGGGCGACCGTTTCACTTCGGAGACGGCGTCGTTCGGCAATGACCTGTCGACGCTGCCGAACTTCCCGGCCGAGATCAGGGCGCCCGCGGGGACGCTGCCGGGCGTCTCGTCCTTCCAGCTGCACTTCGCGGACCACGACATCCTCACGCCCGGTGACGCCCCGAACGTCCTGGTCGCGATGAACCCGGCGGCCCTCCGCGCCAACATCGGGGACGTCCCGCGCGGGGCGGAGCTGATCGTGAACACGGACGAGTTCACGAAGCGCCCGATGGCGAAGGTCGGTTACGACACCTCCCCGCTGGAGGACGGTTCGCTGGAGGCGTTCAACGTCCACCCGGTGCCGTTGACCACGCTGACGATCGAGGCGCTGAAGGATTTCGGCCTGTCGCGCAAGGAGGCCGAGCGGAGCAAGAACATGTTCGCGCTGGGTCTGTTGTCGTGGATGTATCACCGGCCGACGGAGGGCACGGAGGCGTTCCTGCGGCAGAAGTTCGCGAAGAAGCCGCAGATCGCGGAGGCGAACGTCGCGGCGTTCCGGGCGGGTTGGAACTTCGGTGAGACGACCGAGGACTTCGCGGTGTCCTACGAGGTCGCGCCTGCCTCGGCGGCGTTCCCGACGGGGACGTACCGCAACATCTCCGGGAACCTGGCGCTCTCGTACGGGCTGATCGCCGCGTCCCGGCAGGCGGGGCTGCCGCTCTACCTCGGCTCGTATCCGATCACTCCGGCGTCCGACATCCTGCACGAGCTGTCCCGGCACAAGAACTTCGGCGTGCGGACGTTCCAGGCGGAGGACGAGATCGCGGGGATCGGCGCGGCGCTGGGGGCCGCCTTCGGCGGGTCGCTGGGGGTGACGACGACGTCGGGGCCGGGTGTGGCGCTGAAGTCGGAGACCATCGGTCTGGCCGTCTCGCTCGAACTGCCGCTGCTGATCGTGGACATCCAGCGCGGCGGCCCGTCCACCGGGCTGCCCACCAAGACCGAGCAGGCCGATCTGCTCCAGGCGATGTACGGCCGCAACGGCGAAGCACCCGTCCCGGTCGTCGCCCCGAAGACCCCGGCCGACTGCTTCGACGCCGCCCTCGAAGCCGCCCGCATCGCCCTGACCTACCGCACCCCTGTCTTCCTCCTCTCCGACGGCTACCTCGCCAACGGCTCCGAGCCCTGGCGCATCCCGGACCCCGAGCAACTCCCCGACCTCCAGGTCACCTTCACCACCACTCCCAACCACACCCTGGACGACGGCACCGAGGTCTTCTGGCCGTACAAGCGCGACCCCGAGACCTTGGCCCGCCCCTGGGCGGTACCGGGAACGCCGGGTCTGGAGCACCGGATCGGCGGGATCGAGAAGCAGGACGGCACCGGGAACATCTCCTACGACCCGGCCAACCACGACTTCATGGTCCGCACCCGCCAGGCGAAGATCGACAACATCGACGTCCCCGACCTGGAGGTCGACGACCCGACCGGCGCCACCACTCTCGTCCTCGGCTGGGGCTCCACCTACGGCCCGATCACCGCCGCCGTGCGGCGGCTGCGCGCGGCCGGCGAGACCATCGCCCAGGCCCACCTGCGCCACCTGAACCCGTTCCCGCGCAACCTCGGCGAGGTCCTGAAGCGGTACGACAAGGTCGTCGTCCCCGAGATGAACCTCGGCCAGCTCGCCACCCTGATCCGCGCGAGGTACCTCGTCGACGCCCACTCCTACAACCAGGTCAACGGCATGCCGTTCAAGGCCGAACAGCTCGCCACCGCCCTGAAGGAGACCATCGATGGCTGACACCGACCACCCGCTCCTCCAGCTCGTCCCCAAGGCCGACGCGCCCCAGACGATGAAGGACTTCAAGTCCGACCAGGAAGTCCGCTGGTGCCCCGGCTGCGGCGACTACGCCGTCCTGGCCGCCGTCCAGGGCTTCATGCCCGAACTCGGCCTGGCCAAGGAGAACATCGTCTTCGTCTCCGGCATCGGCTGCTCGTCCCGCTTCCCGTACTACATGAACACCTACGGGATGCACTCCATCCACGGCCGCGCCCCCTCCATCGCCACCGGCCTCGCCACCTCCCGCCGCGACCTCTCGGTGTGGGTCGTCACCGGAGACGGCGACGCCCTGTCCATCGGCGGCAACCACCTCATCCACGCCCTGCGCCGCAACGTCAATCTGAAGATCCTGCTGTTCAACAACCGGATCTACGGCCTCACCAAGGGCCAGTACTCCCCGACCTCCGAGGTCGGCAAGATCACCAAGTCGACCCCGATGGGCTCGCTCGACGCCCCCTTCAACCCGGTCTCCCTGGCGCTGGGCGCCGAAGCCTCCTTCGTCGCCCGCACCATCGACTCCGACCGCAAGCACCTCACCAGCGTGCTGCGCGCGGCGGCCGACCACCCCGGCACCGCACTGGTCGAGATCTACCAGAACTGCAACATCTTCAACGACGGCGCCTTCGAAGCCCTCAAGGACAAGGAACGCGCCCAGGAAGCGGTCATCCGCCTCGAACACGGGCAGCCCATCCTCTTCGGCGCGGACGGCGGCAAGGGCGTCGTCCGCGACCCGGCCACCGGCGACCTCCGGGTCGTGGCGGTCACCGAGGAGAACCGCTCCCACGTCCTCGTGCACGACGCCCACGCCGCCTCCCCCACCACCGCGTTCGCCCTCTCGCGCCTCGCCGACCCCGACACCCTCCACCACACCCCCGTCGGAGTCCTGCGCAGCGTCGAACGCCCCGTCTACGACACCCTGATGTCCGAGCAGTTGGACAGGGCCGTCGAACAGCAGGGCAAGGGCGATCTGGCGGCTCTCCTCGCGGGCAAGGACACCTGGACCGTCGTCGGCTGAGCACCGCCCCCGCCCCGGCGAGAAGGAGAGCCCGGGTCCCGCCGCCTCATGACGAGGGCGCGGGGCCCCCGGGGCGGCCCGGCCGTCGTCCAGGGCGGCCAGGGACGGGGCGCCGTCTTAGCCGCCAACACGCCGACCACCCCCCG
>NZ_JBSFVR010000261.1:0-10766 GCF_053592415.1 Streptomyces sp. NPDC002690
TGGACTCGTAGAAGTGCAGGGCGGAGACGGCGGCGCCGCTGCGCGCGGCGAGTTGGCCGACGGTGAGTTCGTGGAGCGACCGGGGAATCTGGGGCCCCCGTCGGCACCCCGGACGATCGGCGTGCGGAAAGCGCCTACCGCGGCCTGGTCCGAGGGGAGGTCTGAGTCGTGCGCTTCTCGACACTTCTGCGCTCGGGGCCTGCTGCCTGGGCCGCACTCATCCTGATTCCGGTGCTGGTGTGGTTCAGCGCCCAGAACACCGTGTCCACCATCTCCTACTGGCCTTCCATCAGCTCTCAGACCACGCTGGTCCTGGGTTTCATCAGCGCCGCGTGCGGAGCGGGAGCCGCCTGGGAGGCGGCCCGAATCAAGCAGGGCGGCATCCCTGCTCTGGCTCCAGCCCGCGGAAAGCACAGCGTGGCGTTTCTGCACCTCGGCCCCATCGCCGTACTGGGTCTGGTCGCGATGATCGCTCCGTTCGCGGTCATGCTGACTTCGGTGGCCTCCCCGTCCGGCCTCCCCAATCCGGCGATCCTCGCCGTCTCCTACAGCGTGATCCTGGCCCACATCGCCCTGGGCTGGTCCATCGGCGCCCGCATGCCCAAACTCCTCGGCGCCGCCGCCATGCTGATTTTCGGATACCTGTGGGGATTCTGGCCGGCCGCGATCGGAACCCTGCCCTGGCTGCGCCACCTCAACGGGCAAGGCGTTACCGAGTGCTGCGGCCTCGACCAGGAACCCTCCATCCGCAGCCTGGCCGCCACCCTCACCTTCTCCCTCGGCTTCGTGACGACCGTGGTTCTCAGCTCAGTGCTACGACACCGCCTGTGGCGCCCGCTCCTGTCGCTGACCGGCTTCGCCATGGCCACCGCTGTGGCACTCTCGCTGGCTGTCCCGCTCGACCGCCAGGGCACCCAGGCCCGCGACACCACGCTGCGCACCTGCACTGGACAGAGGCCGCAGATCTGCCTGTGGCCGGAGCAGAACACCCGACGGTCAGACATCAGCCTCTGGGCCGACGAGACTGCCGCTCACCTGGCAGTTGTCGGCGTTACCCCGGCATCGCGGGTCGACTTCGGGAACCCGCAGCCCGACCAAGCGAACGTCGCCTCGAACGTCGCCACCAGCCCCCTGCCCAACGAGGTGCCCGACTGCGCCCTCCACCAAGGCGCCGTCTACCCCGGGGGCGAAGCCACGATCGCCATATACGCCTGGCTCTCCCTCACCGGCGGTGTGCCCGAGAGCGATCTCGCGCAGCGCTGGCCCCAGGAAGCGATCACCCTCGCCGACCACGTGCGCACCCTGCCCGCAGCCGCCCAACACGCCTGGTACGAACGCAACATGCGCGCCGTCCACGACTGCACCGTCCTGCCCGACCTGGATCCTGCTTCCTACACCAAGGCAGCCGCATCGTGAACTGGTGGCACCGAGCACACACGACACCGCTCACCGCAGCGATCCTCACCGCCACCATGCTCCTCGCACCACTCGTCGGTGGGTCCCGCCTGCCGATCCCCTCGCTCCTCAGCGGCATGAGCTCAGGAATCCCCGTATCTCTCGTGCTCCCCGCCATCCCCGCAGCACTCACCCTCTACACGCTGAACCGTGTACCTCACGTCTACTACACCACCGCTGTCCGACCCGTTAACCGCTACCAGGCAGCCGTCTTGACAGCCGCTGCCTTGCTGGCCACCGCGCTCGGCCTCGGCGTGGCCTACGCGACGGACTCCTCCACCCCCCTCGCCGCAGCGAGGAACTTCGCCGGGTACCTGGGCATCGGGCTCATCGCCCAGTACCTCGCCGGTCACATCTACGCCCCCATCACCATCGCTCTCGTTCCCGTCCTCTGCGCACTCATCGGCCTCGGCCCCGGAGGACGCCCCTTCTCCTGGACCTGGCCCCTGCACGGAGCGGCATCCCCCATCGCCGCCACCACCTCCTTGCTTCTTCTCACCGTAGGCATCGTTACGACACGCCTTGCACCGCGCCGGAGCACGCGGCGCGCCGCCCCCTGACAACCCGACGCAACGGCACAACCAGGTGAGCATGGCCACACGATGGTGGCGGGGCGGTGTGCAGAGCTCGAGCCGGGCGCCCACATGGTGGCCCTCGCACCGCGCGAAACCTGTTCACCGGATCGGGTATTCACCCGGCTGGCCGGGAGTTCGTACGGCAAGGTCGGGGGCAACTTGCCGGTGCGTTGGTAGTCGGCGGCTGACCGTTCGCCACGCCGCGCTTTCGACGCGGGCCGCCAGGGTGGCTCCGGGACGCGGCCGGCGCCGGGGAGGGAACACCAAATGTGGAAGTGCGAGGAGTTCGGCCAGGAGCACGAAGGCCGGCCCGGCGTGCTCCTGGCCGATGGTACCGAGCCCGGTCCGGTGTACTTCGATGCCTGCAGCGGTTCGACCGTGCACCGGAGTACCGACTGGTGGGTGTACGACGGAACGCTCGGCGCACCGGTCGCGGCTGAGCTCCGGGCGGTGTGTTCGTGCGGCTGGCGCGGCACCGCCCGCTACCCGCTCGACTGGGCCGTCGCCGACGGCCGCCACCCGTGGGCCTACGACACCACCGGTCCGGAAAGCGACTGGGACACCCACCCCGCCCCGTAGCAGGCGGCCGCAGTCGGTCCACTGGGAGTTGCTGCGGCGTGGTGGTTTGACCACCACCCGGCCCGAGGCGTTTCATCGTTCCTGGGCCCGCGAGTGCCCGGCCGCGCGAGGGAGCAGCCCCGTTGATCCTTCGCCCAGGACCGGTCAGAAGCTCGCTCTCATCCGTTTCTTCATCGTGTTCAGCCGTCGCTCTGACCGTCGGCCGTACGGGGCCGGTTCGGCGTGGAAAGATCACGATGAGTTCACCGAAGGCCGTGGACCGTACCGCCGACCGGCGCCGCAGCACTGGTGAGTTGCACCAGGCCCTCGCCTCCCTCCTCCCGGACGACGACAGCGTGCTCCTCATCCCGGCCGCCCGCCACGAGGAGCAGGCGCGGCTGGAGGCGGAAATCTTCCTCGAGCTCCGCGCGGTAGGCGGCCTGTCCGCGCACCCGCTCGGTATCGTCCGCCTGCGCCCGGACCATGACCGGCTCACCATCCGGGTGACCGACACGCCTTACGTGGTCATGTGCTGGGCTGACCTTCTCCTCCCTCGCACCACCGGCGAGCCCTCCGGCGATCCCCGCGACCTCATCTCGGGGGTCCCCGGCCTCCGGTACCACCGCGACCACGGCGGCATCCATCTCCACCGGCCGGGCAAGCCCGCCCGGATCACCCTCACCGGGTTCCCCGCCCGCTGGTGGGACCGCATCACCGACCGGATGCACCGCGACTACGACCAGCACCTTCTCCAGCCGCACGCCGACTGGACCCCCGACGAACGGGCCGCCTACGACGCTGACTCCGACTGGCCCTACCCACCCGGCCCGGTCTTCTCACCTCTGCTGCGCCGGATCCGGGCCACGGCCGGCACCGGGACGGTGAACTCCACCAGCGCCTGGAGCTCGAACGGCGGCTACCGGATGGAGGCCACCGACGGGCCGCCCTGCCCTGAGCTGATCCGGCGCCTCGGTGACGGCCCCACGGGGGCCGGCTGGCAGGTCACCCACAAGCGTTGCACCTGCCAGTGCGACCACGAGCACGACAGCTGCACCGTGGACTTCCTCGACCCGGCCACGGGAATCGCCGTCCACTACGGCAACGGCCACTGGGGCCGCACCGCCGACAAGAGCTACGAGCTGCGCATGGCAGAACTGAACGCCACCGCCTTCGAGTGAGCATGGCGCGGGAGGGCACCACCCCGACACCACGGCTGCGCGCCGTTTCCTCCTACGCGACCACACGTTGGCCGATCATGGAAACCCTCGTGGAGCTGGCGGCGTACGCGGCCCGTCTGACGGCCCGGCTGGACCGGATCACGGCCGATCCGGCGGCGCCGACCGATCTCCTCGCGGGCACGGTGACCCTGCGGCAGGCCGTGTGCTGCAGGTGGAAGCCGTCGAACTGGCGGTCGCCCCCGACGGAGACGGCAGCGCCGTCACGGACCACGTCGTCTCTCCGGCCGTAGGGGCAACGGGCAGCGTGACCGAAAGCGGCACGTGTCTCCTTACAGCGTGTTGCTACTTGGAGTAGGCGGAGGGGGTCAGGCGGTTGCCTGTGACGATGCCAGCCAGTACGCGGCGGTCCGTGTCGGCGTTCTGGGGCCGATGGGTGGTCAGCCAGGAGAGTTCGTTGATCCGGCGGGTCCCTCCGGTGCCGCTCTTCGGTGTGAGGTCGAGGACGCTTAGCTGCCCGAAGGGTGCGTTGGTGTTCGTGTACTCAGCTTCCTGCGTGAGGTACTTGGCCTCGATGTGGGCGCGCGTGTTGTCGTCACTGTCCTGCTTCATCTCGGTGAGGTAGCGCAGTGAGCCGAAGTGGACCAGGACGTCGGCGCGGCCCATTCCCATGTCAGTCGGCTCGACGAAGACGATGTTGTGCAGCGGCCCGGCTTGCAGCCAGCCGTGGAAGTCGCGTTGCAGGTCCGCTTCGACGGCCTTCCTGTGGTCCTTAGGTGGTTTGCGGCGGTAATCGGACGGCGGATCGTCTTTCTTGCCGGCTCCGAAGAGGCTGGTGCGCGTCAGGTCGGAGCGAACTCTTGAGGAACAACAGCGTTTGCTCGACCAGGGCGCTGAAGGTTTGGCGGACATCGCCTGTGAACTCTTGGTGGCCGGAGAGTTCCCTGACAAAGCGGTCCAGAAGCGGCACGATCAGCGGGTCGGAGGCCTTCAGCCGGGCGACATCGCCGTTGTAGGCAAGGCCTTCAACGGCGGCGAGTGCATCATCGTCGAGGCCATCGGCGATGATGAGCGCGCGGTGGCCGCCGAGCTTGCGGACCAGAGTGGGGGCGATGCGGTGCAGTCGCTCGCAGGCGGCTGCTCGTCCGGGTTCGTCGTCGTCCTCGCTCACGGGCTCCCTGGCGGGGTCGGTGGTGGCCTCCCGGCCGTCGATCCGTGCGATGACGACGGCAGCCGTCTCCGCGTCGAACAATGGGCCAGGGTAGTCCTGCGGGTGTGCCGCGGCGTGCCGGAGGGTGTTGAGGAAGGACTGCTCGCGTAGGAAGCCGTCTTCGATGGCTGGCTCGATCAGGGCCGCCAGCCCGGTGACATCGCCGCTGGTCCCGACCGGGTGAATAAAGGTCCGGGTGGCTCGGTAGGCGGCGAGCACCGCGTCTAGGGCCTGCCACTGGTCCATCCGCACGGGCGCCGTCAGGGCGCCCGCACGGGACCCGGCACCCCGGCCGCACCCGCCGCTCCAGCCACCGGAGCCGGTGCTGCGCCGTCGGTCGGGGTCTCGGCGGCGAGCCGGGACGCGCGCCAGGTGTGGGGCCCGCTGACCGAGGGCCTGGCCGTCCCGCACGACCTCGACCTCACCGACCGGGCGAAGGCCCTCGCCCAGCTCGACGTGACCCCGCAGACCAACACCCGTCTGGTCACCCTCCTCCAGGACACCCTCGGCCCCGGCCAGGAGAGCGGCCTGCTCGTCAGCGCCCGCATCTGGCCCCTGCTGGCCCTGCGCATGGAAACCCTCGCCCAGGGCCCCGAAGGCGAGCCGGGCCTGCGCGCCCGCCTCGCCGGACTCAAGGCCCTGACCGACGGCCCGCGCACCGGATCGTCATCCCCGCTCATCGAGCGCCTCGTCGACGCGACCCTCCACACCCTGACCGCCCCGCCCGGCACACCCGTCCCCGACCGCCCCCGCGTCTCCCCGGCCGCCGCCCGCGCCCGCTCCACCACCACACCCGCTGCGGCCACCGCTGCCCGACCCGCCCCCACCGAACCAGCCGTCCCCGCCCACCGCCGCCCCACCGCCCCCTCCCGAGGAGCCGGCCGGAGCCGGTAACCCGCCCACTCGGTGGTGAAGTCCACGAGGACCTCCGACCGACGAGGAGGCATGCCTGCGCGCCGCGCTCCACCGCCTCCACAACCAGCACGCACAGCCGTAACACCAGAACACCGGCTGCCGGTGCCCGTACCCGCCCCGCCCGGCGAAGTCCCTGCCTCGCCGGGCGGGGCGGGTGGCGTCACCCGTGACGCCACCCTCAGACCGCCGTCCCGGAGCGAGCCGGCGGACCACCAGCGCGCGGAACGCGCCGTGGCCAGCCGGATCCCCGACGCCGAGCCGAACCCGGTGGTCGACCCGCGTTCGTGACCCCGCCCGTACTCCCGTGCGATGCACGCTCACGGACGACCCCTCAGAAGAGCCTCAGCCATCGTCCGGTGCACCGCCGACCCCGGCAACCAACCCTTGCGGCGGGGCGCCCCAGAGCCGCACTCCGGCCTCATGACCGGCGCCCAGCACACAGGCCCGCCCCCATCGCCTGTGCTTCCCCCACAGGTCCCCGTGAGCAGCCCCACGTCTCCCGTACGAACCGCGTACGCGTACCGGTCCTGGAACACCTTCAACTCCTCCGCGAGCTCCGCCCCGGCACGGCGCTCAACCTCCTCGACCAACGCCGCGGCCCGCCGCACATCCGGGGCCCCCAGCACCATGGTGAGCACCAGTTCGGCCCGCACCCACGCCCGCCGGGCGGACCCGCGCCTCCTCAACGCCGTCGCCGCTCACGACGCCGCCTCCGGCTCCACCTGCGCCCACTCCAGACCCCCCCCGCCAGCTGCTGAAGCTGCCCAGGACCGCGCCACGACCACCGTCCCTTCCCGCTCCGCGTACTGGGTGAGCGCAGTGATACCCCGCTCGAACGCCCCGGCCCGCGCCCCGCCCGACGTCCGCCTCGGCGTCGCGGAGCGCGCCGGGCAGAGGTAGTCGGGCCGTTCGGCCCCTGCCGCAGGTACTGCCACGCCGACTGCTGCTATGGGTGCTGACCTGGACGGAACCCCTCAACCCCTACGCCTGGGGTCGGTGCGGGTCGTTTGGTTGCCGGTCGGTACCAACTGCTGGAAGGCCGCCCGTCCGGATGGCGTCCTGCTGCCCCCTGCCCAGCCTGTCTCCGGCCCGCTTCGCGGCGGAGACGCTCAATTTCGGTTGACCGCACATCAGCGGGGCCGAACAGGGGGTTCCTGTTCGGCCCCGCCCCTTGTTCCGACGGCTTACCGGTTGAGGCGGATGCGCGGTCCCCACGCGGCCCCGAGGCCGTCCAGGAAGGCGGTGGCTACCGTCCTCGCTGGTCCCTGCCAGATGGTCGGATTCTCGAGTGGGATTCTCAGCATGGGACGATCGGGATGTGGACCAACGGAAAGAAGAATGCTAAACAGATGAGGGGATTCGATCCGAATAAGGGATATCAGCTCCCTGGAAACAATGGGAAGTCAATTCGAGGGCGCGCACTGGGGGGCGTTGATGCATAGGTGGGTAATGGAGGAATTCGACCGGGAGTCGGGCCGATTCTTGAGGCGCCACATTCTGGATGGGTTGTCTGGTGGCGATGCATCGTCACTGCTCGGGTTGCCCGATCTTGGGAGTGCTGATCTCTACGATATTTCTGGGGATGCTCTTATTGAGCTCTCGCGTCGATTTGGGCTGGAAGTATCACCGGTAGAGTCCGAGTATCTGCTCGGGCGGGAGTCTTTCGAATCTCTCTGAGCTGTTTCCAACCTTGCGGTGCTGACAAAGAGTTGGACGGTCCTGCGCGACGACGAAGCTCCTGGTAGACGGGTTCTCGACCAAGATCACCCGTGTCCACCAGGAGCTTCGCGTGCTTGTCTACCCGTCAGATCGGCGTACAGCGGCTGTCGCGAGGAGCGGCCCTGGACCCGGCGGGACCGGGCCGGTACGCCCCGCAGGAGGCCTCCCAGGGAAGTAGTCGGCGGCCCGCGACCTCCCTTGTCCGGGGCGCTGACCTGGGGTTTCGATGTGGCGCCGCCGACGTGCTGCGGGACCCGAAACGGGACCTGAACCGGGACTTGGTGCGGGACCCGAAACGGGACCCGAAACGGAACCGCGAGACTGTGACGCCCAGGGACCGGTGGGTGGCGGGTCGGGGGAGCCGTTCGCGCCGCTCTTCTCGTGAGGCCCAGCGCAGTGCCGTCCGCTTTATCCGTTCTTCCCGATCCGGACGAGGGCCGTGATGGCGCCCGGCGCAACGGCAATCGCCGCCACGAGCGTCAGGATGTTCTGAGGTGACGGGCCGGTGTAAGTGGCCGATACTTCTATGTTTGAGCTCAAAAGATAGGAAAACGGAACGATAAGAACAGATGCTCCTAAAACTCCCATTCCCCATCCCTTGGCTGCGGAGGGAGTGCGCCGCGGCACTCTGGCGATCAGCCACCACACAACAGCAAAAACCACGGCAACTAAAAACATCAAGCTCATAACAGACCTCCATGCTGGTTCCGGAACAGGGTCAGATGACAGTGCCATGCCACGCGAGCTCCGTCACCCCTTAGTCGATTCGCCAGGTCTCTGCGGGGCCGGCCGGGGACCCGTGGGGCCGCTCGCGCGTTCGGCCACCGCCACCCGGGGTGGCGGGCAGGGCGTCGGCGTAGTCGGGGGGCGTCCGTTTCGTGATCAGGTGAGCTGAAGGAGGGCGAGCAGACGGTTTCCTGCTCACGGACGTTGGGCCTCGGGGCTGTTGCGTCTGCCAGCACCGTCAGGTGGAGCGAGCCGACTGTGCTGGGGGATGATCTCCTGCGTGGCTGAAGAGGCAGGTACAGGTGCCGGTGCGGACGACGCTTGTGCATGGGATGAGCGGCTGGGCTGGGCGTTCGGACTGATAGCGGATGATCCGGCTGCGAGGACCGCAGCGCTTGCCCATCTGGCTGAGGCACGGAGGCAGGTCGCGGACGCGCTCGGTCGGTCCAACGAGATGTGGCGGCTGACGTTGCCCCTGGGAGCGGAGGATCAGTACCGGGAGCGGGCCTTTCTTCAGGCGCGTCGGAGGTATCACCGAGCGCAGAGACGTTCGCTGCCTGACGGGCTGTGGGATCGCCCTGCGAGCGGGGATCTGGCGACTTGGCCGGGGTTGCCCTATGCGTTGCTCTTCCTGGAGTGGGAAGCGAGATACCCGCGGGAGTGGACGCAGCATGCGAAGGCGTGGGGTACGAAGCAGAGTCTTATCCGGGGTATGTCCCTGGCCCACCAGGAGGAGGCGATCAGGGCGAAGCTCACCGATCTGGTCGAGATCATCGTCCTCCGCGCATATCGCTGCAAGGACCGCGAGTACGTGCGGGTTGCCCGGGCTGTCGACAGCGCTGACCTGCGCGGCAGGCTCGATCGGGCAGCCGATTCGGGCAGTCCGTGGGCTCAGTGCCAGGCAGGGTATGTGCTCTGGCTCCTTGACCGCCCTGACATGCCGAACACGCCTCATGTCTGGGGGGCCTGGGCGGCAGGCAAGGCTGCGGCGTTGATGTGACCTGGGGACGATGCCGGGAAGGTTCCGTGATCATGGAGTGCTCTACGCCCTTGTGACCTGCCTGGAAGACCGTGCCTGCCGACGCATCATCCGAGATCCCGAGCTCGCCCTTGACCAGCTCCGTGAGCAACTCGATGTCGGACCCGGGGAGGTGCCCGGCCTGCTGGAGCGGCTGGCCCAGGTGCCGGACCCGCGCGATCCGCGCGGAGTGCGGCACACGCTGACCGTCGTCCTCGCGCTGACAGCGTGCGCGGTGCTCGCCGGGGCGACCTTGCTGCTGGCGGTCGGCGAGTGGATCGCGGACACGCCACCGCAGGTGCTGGAGCGACTCGGAGTGCGGCCTGATCCGGTGCTGCCACGGCGGCTGGTCCCGGCCGAGGCGACGGTCCGCCGGCTGCTGACCCGCATCGACGGAGACGCCCTGGACCGGGCGGTGGGCGGATGGCTCGCCGACCGTCAGCCCGCGAGCGCTGGGCTGCGCGGACTGTCCGTGGACGGCAAGTCCCTGCGCGGCGCGGCCAAGGCTCGGGGGCGGAAGATCCACCTGCTTGCCGCGGTGGAGCACACCACCGGGCTGGTCCTGGCCCAGCTCGACGTCGGCGAGAAGACTGGGGAGACCAGGCGCTTCCAGCCGCTGCTGGACAGCGTCGCCGACCTGGCCGGAACCGTGGTCACCAGCGACGCGCTCCACACGCAACGCGAGCACGCCGCCTGCCTCCTGGGCCGCCGCGCCCACTACATCGCCATCGTCAAGGGCAACTAAAAGAACCTGCATAAGCAGCTGAAGTCCCTCCCCTGGAAGGACATCCCGCTCCAAGGCCGCACCCACGGCGCCAGCCACGGCCGCGCCGAGATCCGTCGCATCAAGGTCGCCACCGCGGGCAACCTGCTCTTCCCCGGCGCCCGTCAGGCCATGCAGATCAAGCGTCGGCGCACCGACCGCAAGACCGGCAAGACCACCATCGCCACCGTCTACGCGGTCACCAGCCTGACCTCCGAGCAGGCCACTCCCACCCAGCTCGCGAAGCTCATCCGCGACCACTGGAAGATCGAGGCCCTGCACCACGTCCGCGACACCACCTTCGCAGAGGACGCTTCCCAGCTGCGGACCGGCAACGCACCCCGCGCTATGGCTACCTGGCGCAACCTTGCCGTCGGCGCCCTGCGAATGAACGGCGTGAAGAACATCGCCTCCGGCCTCCGCCGCAACGCGCGCGACGCCCGCCGCCTCCTCGCACTCCTCGGCCTCGCGTGATCACAAAACGGACGCGAGCCGACTGCGCCGAAGCCCTGGGTTACGCCCCACCAGCGCACTTCAGCAAGATCGTGTTACGAGCTCTTAGAGCTCGTAACACGATCATGGTCGGGTCTTCTTGAGGCGTCGGTAGCAGATGAGGCTGCAGGCGAGGGAGACGAAGGCGTCGTGGAGTTCG
>NZ_JBSFVR010000262.1:0-10734 GCF_053592415.1 Streptomyces sp. NPDC002690
CCGGTCGACCACCCCGCCGGAGCCGTGCCGTACGGCGAGGGCCAGCGCGGCGGCCCTCCGCCGTTTCGGGCGGTACGCCTCAGCGCACGTCGCCCATGAGCTTCTTCACCTTGCCGCGGTACATGTAGATCGCGACGCCCGCGAGGACCGCGAGCGCGGCCTGCAGGGTGACGATGCCGGTGCCGTTGAGGTCCACGCCCGCGATGGAGAGCAGACCGGTGGTGCAGTCGCCCGCGGTGACCGCGAGGAACCACACACCCATCATCTGGCTGGCGTACTTGGCCGGAGCCATCTTCGTGGTGACCGAGAGGCCGACCGGGGAGAGCGTCAGCTCACCGACGGTCTGCACGAAGTAGATCGCGACCAGCCACATCGCGGCGGCCTGGTGGCCGTCGGTGGCGATGGTCAGCGGCGCCAGGAAGAGGAAGAACGACGCACCGACCAGCACCAGGCCGGAGCTGAACTTCACGATCGTGCTCGGCTCCTTGCCGCGGCGGTTCAGCGCCATCCAGAAGGCGGCGAAGACCGGGGCCAGGGCCATGATCAGGACCGGGTTGACCGACTGGTACCAGGAGACCGGGAACTCCCAGCCGAACACCGTGTTCCGCGCCGACGACTCGGCGAAGATCGCCATCGTCGAGCCGCCCTGGTCGTAGATCATCCAGAAGAGCGCGGCGGCGACGAAGAACCAGATGTAGCCGGAGACCTTCGACTGCTCGGTGGCGCTCAGGTCCTTGTCGCGCTTGATGCGCGCCAGGACCATGACCGGGATGACCAGACCGGCCACCGTGATCGGGACCAGCAGCCAGTTCAGCGTGTAGACGCCGGTGGCGACCGTGATGATGTAGAAGACGGCGGCGATCGCCAGCCAGATCATCGACTTGCGCAGCGTGGAGGCGCGCTCCTTGGTCGAGAGCGGCTTCGGAGTCTCGAAGCTGCGCGCGTCCAGGTGGCGGCTGCCGAGCAGGAACTGGGCGACACCCAGCCCCATGCCGACGGCGGCCAGGGCGAAGCCGAGGTGCCAGTTGACGTTCTCGCCGATGGTGCCGATCACCAGCGGGGCCGCGAAGCCACCGAGGTTGATCCCCATGTAGAAGATCGTGAAGCCACCGTCGCGACGCGGGTCGTCCGGGCCGTCGTAGAGGTGGCCGACCATCGTGGAGATGTTGGACTTCAGCAGGCCCGAACCGATGGCCACGAGACCGAGGCCGGCGAAGAACGTGCCCTCGGAAGGCAGGGCCAGTACGAGGTGACCGACCATGATCACCGCGCCGGAGATGGCCACGGTCTTGCGCGGACCCCAGACCCGGTCGCCGAACCAGCCGCCGGGCATGGCGAGCAGGTAGACGAGCGACAGGTAGACCGAGTAGATCGCCGTCGCCGTGGCCGGGTTCATGTGGAGCCCGTTGGGAGCGATCAGGTAAAGGGGGAGCAGGGCCCTCATGCCGTAGTAGGAGAAACGCTCCCACATCTCGGTCATGAAGAGCGTGGCCAGGCCGCGGGGGTGGCCGAAGAAGGTCGCCCCGCCGGTCTGGCCGGCGGTTTCCTTCGTCAGGCTGGACGCCATGGTCGATCCTTGCTGATGGGGACGTGTCACCGCCGTGAAAGCGGGGATGCGCCCGGTGGGGGGTAGCCGGCACCGACGCGCTCGGGGCCCTGCCCCTCGCCTGAAAGGGGACTCGCTCCGCCTTCCGTCCTCGTGGGGAGGTAAGGAGACGGGGGACCGACCGCATCGGGATCCACGCCCGGTGCGCATCCTCGCGCTCCGGGCCCGGCCCACAGGTCATTCACTCGTTATCAAGACTGGCGGGAACCAGCCCGCACATGAAAGGGACCTTCGGCGCGAAACGCTGCCCAAAGGTCCCCATTAGTGCAACAGGCGTCGCAACACCATACGACACGACCTTGCACCATATGGAAGAGTATGAGACATCGATCACAGGTGGGACCGGAACCGTAGTCGATCTTTCGAAGGTCTTTATGAGGATGGGCCCTTGGTCTGAAGGCGTTTTCCGGGGCCTCACTCCCGGCCTCCCTCGCGGACTACCATCACCCCATGACCCGTGTACTGCTCGCCGAGGACGACGCATCCATCTCGGAGCCACTGGCCCGCGCCCTGCGTCGGGAGGGTTACGAGGTCGAGGTCCGTCAGGACGGCCCGACCGCGCTCGACGCCGGGCTCCAGGGCGGCGTGGACCTGGTCGTCCTCGATCTGGGACTGCCCGGCATGGACGGCCTCGAAGTCGCCCGGAGGCTGCGCGCCGACGGCCACGCCGTGCCCATCCTGGTGCTGACCGCCCGCGCCGACGAGGTCGACACGGTGGTCGGCCTGGACGCCGGCGCCGACGACTACGTCACCAAGCCCTTCCGGCTCGCGGAGCTCTTGGCCCGCGTCCGCGCCCTGCTGCGGCGCGGCGCCGCCGAGCCCGCCCCGCAGCCCGCCACCCACGGCGTACGGATCGACGTCGAGTCGCACCGCGCCTGGATGGGCGACGAGGAGCTCCAGCTCACCGCGAAGGAGTTCGACCTGCTCCGGGTGCTGGTCCGCGACGCCGGCCGGGTCGTCACCCGCGATCAGCTGATGCGCGAGGTCTGGGACACCACCTGGTGGTCGTCGACGAAGACCCTGGACATGCACATCTCCTGGCTCCGCAAGAAGCTCGGCGACGACGCGGCCAACCCCCGCTACATCGCGACCGTCCGCGGCGTCGGCTTCCGGTTCGAGAAGAGCTGAGCCGACGGCGGCGGTCCGGACCAGGACCGCCGCCCCGGACCGCCGGACCCGAACCTGACGGACACCGGAACACGTCGACCTCTCGACCAGAGCTGACGGGCAGAAGCACCTCATGCGCCGCCGACTGATCAACTCCACGCTCTCCGTGGTGCTCGTGGTGATCGCCGTCTTCGGCATCTCCCTGGTCCTCGTGGAGACCCGCACCATCAGCGACAGCGCTCAGGAGAGCGTGGACTCCGAGGCGCTCCGGCTGATCAGCGTCGTGGAGAGCCGGCTGCTGAGCGACGAGCCGATCACCCTCGCCGTGCTCGACGAACAGGTCGTCGGCGACCGGTACGCCCGCGTCGAACTCCCCGGCCGCGCGCCGATCGAGGTCGGTACGCGCCCCGGCGGCAACGCCATCACCTCCGTCGTGAAGGGCGAGCAGGGCGAACGGGTCACCGTCGAGGAATCCCGCTCCGCCGTCACCCGCGAGGTCGGCCGCACTCTGCTGATCATCGGCGCGGTGGCCCTCCTCGCGATCATCTCGGCCGTACTCCTCGCCGTACGCCAGGCCAACCGGCTGACCTCTCCGCTCACCGACCTCGCCGAGACCGCCGAACGCCTCGGCTCCGGCGACCCGCGTCCCCGCCACAAGCGGTACGGGGTACCCGAACTGGACCGGGTCGCCGACGTCCTCGACGCCTCCGCCGAGCGGATCGCCCGGATGCTGACGGCCGAGCGCCGGCTCGCGGCGGACGCCTCCCACCAACTGCGCACCCCGCTGACCGCGCTCTCCATGCGCATCGAGGAAATCTCCGTCACCGACGACCCGGACACGGTGAAGGAGGAGGCGAACATCGCCCTCACCCAGGTCGAGCGCCTCACCGACGTCGTCCAGCGGCTGCTGACCAACGCCCGGGACCCGCGCACCGGCTCCGCCGTCGTCTTCGACCTCGACGAGGTCATCAAGCAGCAGATCGAGGAGTGGCGCCCCGCCTACCGCGGCGAGGGCCGCGCCGTCGTCCGCTCCGGCCGGCACGGCCTGCGCGCGGTCGGCACCCCCGGAGCCGTCGCCCAGGTGCTCGCCGCCCTCATCGAGAACGCGCTGATGCACGGCGGCGGCACGGTCGCCCTGCGCACCCGCGTCACCGGCAACCAGATCGTCGTGGAGGTCACCGACGAGGGCCTCGGCGTCCCCGCCGACCTGGGAGCCCGGATCTTCGAACGCTCCATCAGCGGGCGCAACTCCACCGGCATCGGTCTCGCGGTCGCCCGCGACCTCGCCGAAGCCGACGGCGGCAGGCTGGAACTCCTCCAGCAGCAGCCGCCCGTCTTCGCCCTCTTCCTCGGCAGCGTCGCCCGTACCCCCCAGGAACAGGAACGCCCGGTCCGCTGAGAGCGGGACCGGGCGGGGGCGCCGGACGGGACGGGCGGCCGGGGCAGGGCGGTGCGGGCGGCCCGGCAGGGTGGTGCGCTCAGTGCCCCACGCGGTCCGGCTCTACCGGCTCCGAGGGCTGCCGTCGTCCGGGAAACTTCTCCGCGACGACCAGGGCCTCCTTCGCGGGAAGAGTCTTGAACACCCAGGTGCGGTAGGACCAGAAGCGGAAGAGCGTGGCGATCCCGATGCCCGCGACCTTGGCGACGTTGCTCTGCACCGGGGTGTCCCAGCCGAAGCCGTACGTCGCCGCGTAGAGCACGCCCGTCTCGATCACCGCTCCCACCGCGCTGAACAGCAGGAACAGCGTCAGCTCGCGGGTCCGGCCACTTTTGTCGCGGTCCCGGTAGGTCCAGTACCGGAACCCGACGTAGTTGAAGAGGATGGCCACGCAGGTGGCCATCAGCCCGGCCCGCACCGTCGGGATGTCCGTGGTGCGCCAGATCAGGTTGGAGACGGCGATGTTGACCACCAGCCCGAGCGCGCCGACCACGCCGAACTTGGCGACCTCGCGGGCCAGCCGATCAAGCCGGGTTCGCAGTGCGCCCCGTTCGCTCATGGTGATCGTTCAGCCCCGTCCGGTCGGATTCGTCAACGCGCTCATGCTAACCAGCCCGGCCGTGCGACGCCCATGGGTCGCGTTCGCGCACCCGGCGAAGCCCGGGGTGTGCCGGCCGGACACACCCCGGTCACGGCGGCGGGGAGCCCCTTCGGGCCAGATTCGAGGGGCACCGGGGCGGCGGATACCCTGGGGTCGTGACGTTCCCGGTAGTCGGCATGGTCGGCGGCGGTCAGCTCGCCCGCATGACCCACGAGGCGGGTATCCCCCTCGGCCTGACATTCAAGCTGCTCAGTGACACTCCCCAGGACTCGGCCGCCCAGGTGGTGAACGAGGTCGTCGTCGGCGACTATCGCGACCTGGAGACCCTCCGCGCGTTCGCGCGCGGCTGCGACGTGATCACCTTCGACCACGAGCACGTGCCCACCGAGCACCTGCGCGCCCTGGAGGCCGACGGCATCGCCGTCCGCCCCGGCCCCGACGCCCTGCGGCACGCCCAGGACAAGGGCGTGATGCGGGCCCGGCTCACCGAGCTGGGCGTGCCCTGCCCCCGCCACCGCATCGTCACGGACCCCGCCGACGTCACCGCCTTCGCGGGCGAGGGCGACGGCTACCCGGTGATCCTCAAGACGGTGCGCGGCGGCTACGACGGCAAGGGCGTCTGGGTGGTGCGCTCCGAGGCGGACGCCGCCGAGCCCTTCCGCGCCGGAGTCCCGGTCCTCGCCGAGGAGAAGGTCGCCTTCGTGCGGGAGCTCGCGGCGAACATCGTCCGCTCCCCGCACGGCCAGGCCGTCGCCTACCCCGTCGTGGAGTCCGTCCAGGTCGACGGCGTCTGCGACACCGTCATCGCCCCGGCCCCCGGCCTCGACGAGAAGCTGGCCGGCGAGGCCCAGCAGCTCGCGCTGCGGATCGGCGCCGAACTCGGAGTCGTCGGCCACCTCGCCGTCGAGCTCTTCGAGGTGCGCGGCGCGGACGGGACCCCCGGCGTCCTCGTCAACGAACTGGCCATGCGCCCGCACAACTCCGGGCACTGGACCATGGACGGCGCGATCACCTCGCAGTTCGCCAACCACGTCCGCGCCGTGCTCGACCTGCCGCTCGGCGACCCGCGCCCGCGCGCACCCTGGACGGTCATGTGCAACGTCCTGGGCGGCGACTACCCCGACATGTACCAGGGCTACCTGCACTGCATGGCCCGGGACCCGCAGCTCAAGATCCACATGTACGGCAAGGACGTGAAGCCCGGCCGCAAGGTCGGACACGTCAACACCTACGGCGACGATCTGACGGACGTGCGGGAGCGCGCCCGGCACGCGGCCGACTACCTCCGAGGGACGATCACCGAATGACAGACCCGCGCACCGCACCCGTCGTCGGCATCGTCATGGGGTCGGACTCCGACTGGCCCGTCATGGAGGCAGCCGCCCAGGCCCTGGACGAGTTCGGCATCGCGTACGAGGTGGACGTCGTCTCCGCCCACCGGATGCCCCGCGAGATGATCGCGTACGGCGAGCAGGCGGCCGGCCGCGGCCTCAAGGCGATCGTCGCGGGCGCGGGCGGCGCCGCCCACCTGCCCGGCATGCTGGCCTCCGTCACCCCGCTGCCCGTCATCGGCGTCCCGGTACCGCTGAAGTACCTGGACGGCATGGACAGCCTGCTCTCCATCGTGCAGATGCCCGCCGGCATCCCCGTCGCCACCGTCTCCGTCGGCGGCGCGCGCAACGCCGGACTCCTCGCCGCCCGCATCCTCGCCACCGGCGACGAAGAGCTCCGCGAGAGGATGACCACCTTCCTCGGCGAACTGAACGAACAGGCTACCGAGAAGGGCCGGCGGCTGCGGGCCAAGGTCGAAGGATCCGAATCCTTCGGCTTCGGGCAGTAGGCTCCCCGCCCATGAATCAGACGGAAACCACGGCTCACGCAGACCGCCTGCGGCGGGCCCGGGACCTCCTCGCCGTCCACCCCGTCGTCGACGGTCACAACGACCTGCCGTGGGCCCTGCGCATGCAGACCGGCTACGACCTGAACGCCCGTGACATCGCCCAGGACCAGCGCGGCCTCCTCCACACCGACCTGCCCCGGCTCCGCGCCGGGGGCGTCGGCGCGCAGTTCTGGTCGGTGTACGTGACCTCCGAGCTCAGCGGCGACGACGCCGTCAGCGCCACGCTGGAGCAGATCGACATCGTCGGCGAGATGCAGACGCGCTACCCCGCGCACCTGCGCCGGGCGCTGACCGCCGACGACATGGAGGCGGCCCGCACCGAGGGCCGTATCGCCTCGCTGATGGGGGCCGAGGGCGGTCACTCCATCAACAACTCGCTGGCCACCCTCCGCGCCCTGCACACCCTCGGCGTCCGCTACATGACGCTGACGCACAACGACAACCTCGACTGGGCGGACTCCGCGACCGACGTCGCGCGGCTCGGCGGGCTCTCCGAGTTCGGCCGCGAGGTCGTCCGCGAGATGAACCGCTGCGGCATGCTCGTCGACCTCTCGCACGTGTCACCCGGCACGATGCGCGACGCCATCGCCACCAGCGAGGCGCCCGTGGTCTTCTCGCACTCCTCGGCCCGCGCCGTCTGCGACCACCCGCGCAACGTCCCCGACGACGTGCTTCTTTCGCTGCGTGACAACGGCGGGGTCGCGATGGCCACCTTCGTACCCAAGTTCGTGTTGCCGGACGCCGTCGAGTGGACGCTGGCCGCCGACCGGAACATGCGCGAGCACGGACTGCACCACCTCGACACCTCCCCGCAGGCCATGCGCATCCACGAGGACTTCGAGGAAGCCAACCCGCGCCCGATGGCCACGGTCTCCACCATCGCGGACCACCTCGACCACATGCGCGAGGTGGCCGGCGTCGACCACATCGGCATCGGCGGCGACTACGACGGCACCGCGTTCCTCCCCGAGGGCCTGGAAGACGTCTCCGGCTACCCGAACCTGATCGCGGAGCTGCTGCGCCGCGACTGGTCCGAGGCCGACCTCGCCAAGCTCACCTGGCAGAACGCGGTACGCGTGCTGCGCGACGCGGAGTCGGTCGCCCGCGACCTCCAGTTCCGCCGGAGCCCGTCCCACGCCACCATCGAGCAACTGGACGGCAAGCCCCAGTCCTGACCGGCCGCTCCGTCCCGCCCGCACGGGCCGGTACGTACGCCGAGAGGCCGCCCCGGAACGTCTCGGGTGCGGCCTCTCGGCGTACGCGGGGGTGCGGGGCGCGGTCAGGCGGTCGGGCGGCCCATCGCCCGGTAGGACCAGCCGGCCGCCCGCCACACCGCGCTGTCCAGCGCGTTGCGGCCGTCCAGCAGTATGCGGTGCGCGGCGACCTCGCCCAGCGCCACCGGGTCCAGCTCGCGGAACTCCCGCCACTCCGTCAGGTGCAGCACCACGTCCGCGCCGCGCACGGCGTCCAGCGCGGTCTCCGCGTACCCGAGGGTCGGGAAGAGCCGACGGGCGTTCTCCATGCCCTTCGGGTCGAAGACGGTGACCTGCCCGCCCTGGAGGTGGATCTGCCCGGCCACGTTCAGCGCGGGGGAGTCCCGTACGTCGTCCGAGTCGGGCTTGAAGGTCGCGCCCAGCACCGCCACCCGGGTGCCGAGGAACGAGCTGCCGCCCACGGCCTCCCGGGCCAGCTCCACCATGTGGCCCCGGCGGCGCATGTTGATCGAGTCGACCTCGCGCAGGAAGGTCAGGGCCTGGTCGGCGCCCAGCTCACCGGCGCGGGCCATGAACGCCCGGATGTCCTTGGGCAGGCACCCGCCGCCGAAGCCGATACCGGCCCGCAGGAACTTCGAGCCGATCCGCTCGTCGTGCCCGATCGCCTCCGCCAGCTTCACCACGTCACCGTCGGCCGCCTCGCAGACCTCGGCCATCGCGTTGATGAAGGAGATCTTGGTGGCGAGGAAGGAGTTCGCCGCGGTCTTCACCAGTTCGGCGGTGGGGAAGTCGGTGACCACGAAGGGGGAGCCCTCCGCCACCGGAACGGCGTACACCTCGCGCAGCAGCTTCTCGGACCGCTCGCTCTCCACCCCGACGACGATCCGGTCCGGGTGCAGGGTGTCCTTCACGGCGAAGCCCTCGCGCAGGAACTCGGGGTTCCAGGCCAGTTCCGCGTCCGCGCCCACCGGAGCCAGCTCGGCGAGCACCGTCGCCAGCCGGGCCGCCGAGCCGACCGGCACGGTCGACTTGCCGACCACCAGCGCCGGGCGGGTCAGGTGCGGGGCCAGCGAGGCGAAGGCGCTGTCCACATAGCTCATGTCGCAGGCGTACTCGCCGTGCTTCTGCGGAGTGTTCACGCAGACGAAGTGCACGTCGCCGAATTCACCGACCTCCTCCCAGGAGGTGGTGAACCGCAGCCGCCCGGTGGAGCCCGGAATCCCGGCCACGTGCTTCTGGAGGATCTCCTCCAGACCGGGCTCGTACATCGGCACCCGGCCCGCCTGGAGCAGCTCGATCTTCTCCGGCACCACGTCGAGCCCGAGCACCTCGAAGCCCAGCTCGGCCATGGCCGCGGCATGGGTGGCGCCGAGGTAGCCGGTGCCGATCACAGTGATCCTGAGGGCCATGGGTGCTCCTGGATGAAACGGACGGACGTGCCTCGCCGAGCATAGTCGGGCCCGCCCGGCCGCCATTTCCGCCCGTTATCGGCCATTGGTTACCCTTCCTCCCCCTCTGTGGGTGACCGCGACCGTTCCGCCACGCGCTGTCGTCAAGCTCACGCGTCCGGCGCGTAGGCCATCGCGAGTGGCCGGGACTAAAATTGGGTTACTGAACGGTAGTTAGCATCCTTGGGGAGTGAGCGTCTTGGCGGGTTCGACCGATTTCGACCTTTACCGTCCGGCTGAGGAGCACGAGATGCTCCGCGAGACGATCCGGTCGCTCGCCGAGGCGAAGATCGCCCCGTTCGCGGCGGCGGTGGACGAGGAGGGCCGCTTCCCCCAGGAGGCGCTGGACGCCCTCGTCGCCGCCGACCTGCACGCGGTCCACGTGCCGGAGGAGTACGGCGGCGCCGGCGCCGACGCGCTCGCCACGGTCATCGTGATCGAGGAGGTGGCCCGCGCCTGCGCGTCCTCTTCCCTCATCCCGGCCGTCAACAAGCTCGGCTCCCTCCCGGTGATCCTCTCCGGCTCCGAGGCGCTGAAGAAGAAGTACCTGGGCCCGCTCGCCAAGGGCGACGCGATGTTCTCGTACGCCCTCTCCGAGCCGGACGCGGGCTCCGACGCGGCCGGCATGAAGACCAAGGCCGTACGCGACGGCGACTTCTGGGTGCTCAACGGCGTGAAGCGCTGGATCACCAACGCGGGTGTCTCGGAGTACTACACGGTGATGGCCGTCACCGACCCGACCAAGCGCTCCAAGGGCATCTCCGCCTTCGTCGTCGAGAAGTCCGACGAGGGCGTCTCCTTCGGCGCCCCGGAGAAGAAGCTCGGCATCAAGGGCTCCCCGACCCGCGAGATCTACTTCGACAACGTCCGCATCCCCGCCGACCGCATGATCGGCGAGGAGGGCACCGGCTTCGCCACCGCGATGAAGACCCTGGACCACACCCGCATCACCATCGCGGCCCAGGCGCTCGGCATCGCCCAGGGCGCCCTCGACTACGCCAAGGGCTACGTCCAGGAGCGCAAGCAGTTCGGCAAGCCCATCGCCGACTTCCAGGGCATCCAGTTCATGCTCGCCGACATGGCGATGAAGCTGGAGGCCGCCCGCCAGCTCACCTACAGCGCCGCCGCCAAGTCCCAGCGCCTCGACGGCGACCTGACCTTCTTCGGCGCCGCGGCCAAGTGCTTCGCCTCCGACGTCGCCATGGAGGTCACCACCGACGCCGTGCAGCTCCTCGGCGGCTACGGCTACACCCGTGACTACCCGGTCGAGCGCATGATGCGCGACGCCAAGATCACCCAGATCTACGAGGGCACGAACCAGGTCCAGCGCATCGTCATGGCGCGCAACCTGCCGTAACGGGAGCCGCCCGCCCCGTTCCGTGAAGCCCGTACGGCCCCGACGCGACCAGCGCGTCGGGGC
>NZ_JBSFVR010000263.1:0-10662 GCF_053592415.1 Streptomyces sp. NPDC002690
CGGGGCGCCCGGGGAGCCGGCGGGGCTCCCCGGGCGGCCCGGCGCGTCAGGCCAGCCCGCGCCGCGCCACCGCGGGCGGCCGGTGACCGGCGATCGACGCGACCATGTCCAGCACCTGCCGGGTCTCCGCCACCTCGTGCACCCGGTACACCTGGGCCCCCAGCCACGCCGACACGGCCGTGGTCGCCAGCGTCCCGATCACCCGCTCCTTCACCGGACGGTCCAGGGTCTCGCCGACGAAGTCCTTGTTGGAGAGCGAGACGAGCACCGGCCAGCCGGTCGCCGTCATCTCGTCGAGGCGCCGGGTGGCCTCCAGCGAGTGCCGGGTGTTCTTCCCGAAGTCGTGACCGGGATCGATCATGATCCCGTCCCGGCGCACCCCGAGTTCCACCGCCCGGTCGGCCAGCCCCAGGGTGACCCGCAGGATGTCCGCCATCACGTCCTCGTACTCCACCCGGTGCGGGCGGGTACGCGGCTCGGCGCCGCCCGCGTGGGTGCAGACCAGCCCCGCGCCGTAGCGGGCGGCGACCTCCGCCAGCTTCGGGTCCACCCCGCCCCAGGCGTCGTTCAGCACGTCGGCACCGGCCTCGCACACCGCCTCGCCCACGTCGTGCCGCCAGGTGTCCACGCTGATCACCACGTCCGGGTGACGGCGGCGGACTTCCGCGACGAAGCCGACCGTGCGCCGGGCCTCCTCCTCGGCGGAGACCTCCTCACCCGGTCCCGCCTTGACGCCGCCGATGTCGATGATCGCCGCACCCTCCGCGACCGCCTGCTCGACCCGGGTGAGCGCCGGCTCGTCGAGGAACGTGGCGCCCTGGTCGTAGAAGGAGTCGGGGGTCCGGTTCACGATTGCCATGATCACCGGTTCGTGCGGACCGAATTCCCGCCGCCCCAGCCTGAGTGGACCGCTTCGCATCCCGTGTTCCTCCTCGTAGATCGCCCCTGGGGGTCTCGTCCGGATCATGCCGGACGGCCACGGGCCGTGCGGACGCGAACTCGGGACCGGGCCTGTGAGTACCTGTGCGGATCCGGCACGATCCGAACCAAGAACCCTAACCGCCAGTCCCGCATGACACGAT
Source organism: Streptomyces sp. NPDC002690 (assembly GCF_053592415.1). Taxonomy (NCBI): domain Bacteria; kingdom Bacillati; phylum Actinomycetota; class Actinomycetes; order Kitasatosporales; family Streptomycetaceae; genus Streptomyces; species Streptomyces sp. NPDC002690. The sequence continues at coordinate 1,083 of NZ_JBSFVR010000263.1, forward strand.
CGGACCCGGACTGATTCCCGCCCTCTGGGGAGGCGCACGTGTTCTTGTTCCTGCTGCTCGCGATGGTCGTGGTCGTCGGGGCGGTCACCCTTGCCGTGGTCGGCGGAGGTGACCGCGGGGTGCTCCTGGACACTCCGCCCGAGTGCCTCACGGACCCGTTGCCGGTGACCCGCCCCCTGGTGACCGCCGACATCGAGAAGCTCCGGCTGCCGATGGCCGTACGCGGCTACCGCATGGCCGACGTGGACGAGGCGCTCGACCGGGTCGCGGCCGAACTCGCCGAGCGCGACGCCCGGATCGCCGACCTGGAGTCGGCGCTCTCCGGGGCCCTCTCCCAGGGCGCACCCGGAGCCGACTTCCGCAAGCGCTCCTTCGGCCAGGAGCCGGGCGGCGACGAGGGAGGGGCGCGATGAGCGACGGAGCCCAGCCAGGTCCGGACGGGGCGCTGCGCTGCCCCTGGGGCCTCAGCACCGACGACTACCTCGCCTACCACGACACCGAGTGGGGGCGGCCTGTCCACGGCGACGACGCCCTCTTCGAACGCCTCTGCCTGGAAGCGTTCCAGTCCGGCCTCTCCTGGCTGACGATCCTGCGCCGCCGGGAGGGCTTCCGCACCGCCTTCGCCGGATTCCGGATCGCCGAGGTCGCCCGGTTCACCGACGCCGACAAGGAGCGGCTCCTCGCCGACGCCGGCATCATCCGCAACCGCGCCAAGATCGACGCCACCCTCGCCAACGCCCGGGTGCTCGCCGGGTGGGCCCCCGGCGAACTGGACGAGCTGATCTGGTCGCACGCCCCCGACCCGGACACCCGGCCCGCCCCCAAGACGCTCGGGGACGTCGCGGCGGTCACCCCGGAATCGACGGCGCTCGCCAAGGCGCTGAAGAAGCGGTCCGTGCGTTTCGTCGGCCCGACCACCGCGCACGCCCTGATGCAGGCGTGCGGCCTGGTGGACGACCACCTCGCGGACTGCGTGGCGCGGGGTGCCACCGGCTGACATCCGTCGGGGACGGCCCCGTGTGGTGAGGTCTGGCGTCACTGATGCGTGCGGCAAGGAATTTCGGCAGGCCTTCCACGCGGCCATCTTCACGGGGAAGCCGCTTCGGCAGTCAGGCGGCTGTCCGTATGAGGATGGCGGCGAGGTGGAGTGCGGCCTGGCAAGCGATGGCGAGCTTGTCCGTTCTCAAGCTTGTCCGTTCTCAAGGCCGATACGACAAGACCGCCACCGGCCACCAGGCGGCACTCCACCTCGCGGGCATCTTCATCTGGTCCGCGCGTCGACTCGAAGCCGCCCTCGGCACAGAATGATCGTGTGCTTCCTCCTCGACTGCTGTGGTGCGATCCTCGGCCCATTCCCCGGTTCAACCGTCAGGAACCGGTGACACTGATCGTCCGGGACCCCGGCTTCCACGAGCCGACGGACGAGGACGACTGCGAGGTGTTCTCCTACTTCTGCCAGGCGCATGACCGCTTCTACCAGCGCGAGGCTTGCGGGGAGGGGCCGCATCTCATCGCTCTGCACTGTGCGGAGCACGGGCTTGAAAGCATGTGGCCACAGCCACTCACGCTCATGTTCCCCGCAGGTTTTGAGCCGCCGCTCAGCGGGGTGCAACTCAGCCGGCTGCAAGCAGAGTGGGATGCCGCCCGACCATGATCCGAAAGAGACGCCGAGAGGCCACTTCCCGAGAAGCCACGTCCCGAGGGATCACTTCCCGAGGTAGCGCGGCTTCTCCTTGGCGAGGAACGCCTTCACCGCGATGGTGTGGTCCTGCGAGGCGCCCGCCTTCGTCTGGAGTTCGTCCTCCTTCTCCAGCGTCTCGGCCAGGGTGTGCCCCGCGCCGTACGCCAGGGACGCCTTGAGCGCCGCGTAGGCCACGGTCGGCCCGTCCGCCAGCGCGCGCGCCACGGACGCGGCCTCGGCGGCGAGGTCGGCCGCCGGGACGACCCGGTTGACCAGACCCAGTTCGTAGGCCTGGGCCGCGGTGATCGAGCGCGGGAAGAGCAGCAGGTCCGCGGCCCGGCTCGGCCCGATCAGCCGGGGCAGCGTCCAGGACATCCCGGAGTCCGCGGTCAGCGCGACCCCCGCGAACGAGGTGTTGAAGGAGGCGGTGTCGGCCACCACCCGGTAGTCGGCGGCGAGCGCGAAGCCGAATCCGGCCCCGGCGGCGACCCCGTTCACCCCCGCCACGACCGGCTTCTCCATCTCCGTGATGGCCAGCACGATCGGGTTGTAGTGCTCGCTCACCGTGCTCAGCGCATTGCCGCCGCCGGTCTCCTGCGTGGTGACGAGCGAGGCGATGTGCTCCTTCAGGTCCTGGCCGACGCAGAAGGCGCGCCCGGTGGCCGTGAGCAGTACGGCGCGTACCGAGGAATCGCCGGCGGCGGCGCGCAGCGCGTCCCGCAGGGCGACCTTGGCCGCGGTGTTCATGGCGTTCATCGCGTCGGGCCGGTTGAGGGTGATCGTCGCCAGTCCGTCGCTCACCTCGTAGAGCACGGTGCTCGCCAGTTCGTCGGCCATGGTGGTGTCCCCTCGCTGTCCAGGTTCGGTGCTCGCCAGGCAAGCATGGCCGACGCCCCGCCGGGCCGACATGTGACCTGCGTCTAACGATTGGCTCTCACCTCGGGCCGCGAGGGGGCGAAGTATCGCAGTCGGATCGCCGAATTGGGTGGTTTTGGTGGTGTGCGTTGTGCAAGCGATGCCGATCGATGTTGGTCATCGGGGTGTCGCATGCGGGATAATGACCTGGAAGCAATGTGTTCGATGCCGGTGAGGCAGCGCCTGTCATGGGGCCGCCGGTTGCGATTGAGCTGGTTTCAGGAAGGGGAACGAGCATGGCGGCCATGAAGCCGCGGACGGGCGACGGCCCGCTCGAGGTGACAAAGGAGGGGCGGGGCATCGTCATGCGAGTTCCGCTCGAAGGCGGCGGTCGGCTCGTTGTCGAGCTGACGCCGGACGAGGCAGACGCGCTCGGCGACGCGCTCAAGAAGGTTGTCGGCTGACCTTCTGCGCGCCCACACTTCACTTCTGCCCCGGCACGGATTTCCGTGCCGGGGCAGAAGCGTGTCCGGGGCAGGGGCAGGGGCTTACGGGGGCGGGCCGGGCGGCCGGGGGCTCGCGGTACCGGGCCGGGCGCCGGACGCGTCCCGGTGCGGTCAGCCGCGCCGGACCGCGCAGAGCAGCCCGTCGCCGACCGGCAGCAGCGTGGACATCAGCTCCTGGCTCTCCCGTACCGCCCGCAGCAGCTCTCTGATCCGCTGGACCTCGGCGGGCTGGGCCGCCGCGTCGACCGTACGGCCGTCCGCGAAGACCCCCTCGAAGCAGACGACCCCGCCCCGGCGGAGCAGACGCAACGATTCGGCCAGGTACTCCAGGCTTTCCAGCCGGTCGCCGTCGCAGAAGACCAGGTCGTACCCGCCGTCCGCGAGGCGCGGCAGGACGTCCAGCGCGCGTCCGGGGATGAAACGGGCCTTGTTGGCGGCGTAGCCCGCCGAGCGGAACGCCTCGCGGGCGAACTGCTGCCGTTCCGGCTCGGGATCGACCGTGGTCAGCACCCCGTCGGGGCGCATCCCGTTCAACAGGTAGATGCCGGACACGCCGGTGCCCGTGCCGATTTCCGCCACCGCTTTGGCGTCCGCCGCGGCGGCGAGCAGCCGCAGCGCGGCGCCCGTGCCGGGGGAGACCGAGCGAATCCCGAACGACCTGGACCGCTCGCGGGCCAGGTACAGAGCCTCGTCCTCGGGGACAAAGGCGTCGGCGAACGCCCAGCTCGTCTGCCGGTTGGCGGTAATGACCCTCTCCTGTCCCCGTAGTTGGCGCAACGGTGACTGTATCCGCTGCGCAGGGGAACCCGCAGATGGGACCGGACGTTGGGGAGGGAGAGGGGAAAGCGCCCGAAAGGGGGCCCGCGGATCGGGCCCACCGGACAAGCGCAAGCAGGCCCCGGGCATGGTCCCGACCCCTCCGAAAAAGGCTTATACGGAGCTAACGGGCGAGGTGGCTATGGTAGGGGCTCCACTGGACACCACCAGAGCCGACAGGGGAGGTGCGGCTGCGCCTGGGGATCGGGGAGGAGCGCTGCGGCGCTTTCTCAGGTCGGCGGGTGAGCCGAAATCCGTGACCAACAAAGCTGACCGTTCTTCCAACGATTCCGCAACGACCGCGACCTTCGCCTCCGACACGGAATCCCCGGCGTGGACCCCGCCCTCATGGGAAGAGATCGTCAGCACCCACAGCGGTCGCGTGTACCGACTCGCGTACCGGCTGACGGGCAACCAGCACGACGCGGAGGACCTCACCCAAGAGGTGTTCGTCCGCGTCTTCCGGTCGCTGTCGACGTACACCCCCGGCACCTTCGAGGGGTGGCTGCACCGCATCACCACCAATCTCTTCCTCGACATGGTCCGCCGCAAGCAGCGCATCCGCTTCGACTCCCTCGGGGACGACGCCGCCGAGCGGCTGCCCAGCCGTGAGCCGTCGCCGCAGCAGGCGTTCAACGACACCCACTTCGACGCGGACGTGCAGCAGGCGCTGGACACCCTCGCACCCGAATTCCGTGCCGCCGTAGTGCTCTGCGACATCGAGGGTCTGAGCTACGAGGAGATCGCGGCGACCCTCGGAGTCAAGCTGGGCACCGTGCGGAGCCGCATCCACCGAGGCCGTTCGCATCTGCGCAAGGCGCTCAAGCACCGGTCTCCCGAAGCCCGCGCCGAACAGCGCTCCCTGGCGGGCGCCGTCCTCGCGGGGGAGGGCGGAACGACGTGACACCCACAGGCCCCACCCCTGCCGAGCAGCACCTGGGGGACCGGCTCGCCGCCCTGGTCGACGGCGAGCTCAAACACGACGCCCGCGAACGCGTCCTGGCCCACCTCGCCACCTGCGCCCGCTGCAAGGCGGAAGCGGATGCCCAACGGCGGGTCAAGTCCGTGTTCGCGCAGACGGCTCCCCCCTCACCCACCGAGGGCTTCCTCGCCCGGCTCCAGGGGCTCCCCGGCGGTACCGGCACCGAGGACGGCTTCGGGCGTGGGCCCTTCGGCCCCGACGGCCGGCCGGTGGACGACTTCCGCCTCCCGACGGGCCGTCCCCCCGGCCGCCGGACGGAGAAGGTCCCCTCGCCGCTGGACGGCTTCGGATACCTCCCCACCGCGCACGGGCCGGGCGCCGTCCTGCCCGGAGGCCCGGGCGGCTCCGCCTTCCGCATACACGAGGTGGCCCGCGAGGCCGACCGCTCCCCGTGGCGCAGCCGGCGGTTCGCGTTCGCCGCCGCCAGCGCCGTCTCGTTGGCGGCCATCGCGCTGGGCGGTGCCGTCCCGGTGGGCGACGCCTTCGACGTCTCCCTGCGTGCCGAGGGCGCCGGGTCCACCACGACCCCGCTCGACGCCGACGCACGCGCGGCGAGCGGAATCGCCGCGGCCAGCCGCGGAAGCTCCCAGGGCGGCGCGCTCTCCGTGGAGGACCGTTCCGGCAGCACGCCCACCTACACGGCGTCCTCCGCCCCCGCGGGGCTCGCCACCACCGGCACCCGGCCCCTGTCGGGCGCTCAGTCCCTGCCGGGTACGCAGTCCCTGTCCGGTACCGGTACCGGCACCGAGACCCTCTTCGGGACCGGGCAGGAGTACACGCAGCCGACGAGGAAGGTCTCGCTGGCCTCCCTGATATGCCCCAGCACGGCGTCTCCGCTCCTCGCGCCGCTGTTCCCCGCCGCGGCGGCGCAGCCGGGGACCACCGCGTCCGCCACACCCGCCGCCCCGTCCCCGTCCGCCTCCACCACGCCGCTCTCGGCGCTGCCGTCGCCGCACCAGGCGCTGCGCTGACCACCCCACGCCGGTCGTCCGGCGTGGGAACGGCACCTCCCCGCTCCGCCCGGGCGGCCCGCACGGGCCGCCTCCCCGCCGGCTCCGTCCAACCCGCCCAAAACCTGGTTGAATTCCGCTCGGAGCGCTCCGGGGAGGGCGTGCGGAGGCCATGTGCGGGGAGAGTATGGACCAGGGAAAGCCCACCGGACCGAAGCCGAAGTGGTGGAGCCGTCCCGAGACGGGACCCGCCGCCGACACCGTGGGCTCACCCCCGCCCCTCCCGCCGGCCGCCCCTGAACAGCCCGCGCCGATCGCGCCCGTACCCGCGCCGGAGCCCTTGCCGGCGGTCACGGACGGGCCCGCGACCGCCGTACCGGAGGTGCCCGGGCCCCGTACCCACGGCGCCGCGCGCCCCCTGCACGAACCCGACGAGTACAGCACCCCGCCCTACGGCGGCCCCGGCCCCTGGGCGCCCGCGCCGCCGGTCCAGCACCCGGCCGCGACCCCCGCGCACGGCACCGCCGTACCCCCGGCGTACGGGGCGGCACCCGGTGCACCGCACCCGGCCGCACCCCACGGGTCGCAGGCCGCCGGGCAGCAGACCGCACCGGGGCAGGTCCCCGCGCCCGGCGCGCCCTGGCTCCGGTACGACCCGTGGGATTCCGCGCAGCAACCGCTGATCCGGACCGCCCCGCAGCACTCCGGAGTCATCCCGGCGGCGGGCCGCAAGGGCGGCCGGCGCGGGTCGCTCCTCGTCGGGGCCGTACTCCTCGCGGTGGTCGCGGGAGGCATCGGCGGCGGGGTCGGCGCGTACGTCGAACGGAACGGCGGCCTCACCACCGTGCACCTCCCGCAGGCCGCCGCCGCGCCCGCCGGCCGCGCGCCGGACAGCGTGGCCGGGATCGCCGCGAGCGCCCTGCCGGGCGTGGTCACGCTGCACGTCAGCGGCGACGAGGAGTCCGGCACCGGAACCGGCTTCGTCCTCGACGACCAGGGCCACATCCTCACCAACAACCACGTCGTCGCGCCCGCCGGTTCGTCCGGCGACATCACCGTGACGTTCAGCGGCGGTGAGAACGCGCGGGCCGAGGTGGTCGGCACGGACAGCGGGTACGACCTCGCCGTGGTCAAGGTCAGCGGGGTGTCCGGGCTGAGCCCGCTGACGCTCGGCAACTCCGACAACGTCGCCGTCGGCGACCCGGTCGTCGCCATCGGCGCCCCGTACGACCTGTCGAACACCGTCACTTCGGGGATCATCAGCGCCAAGCAGCGCCCGATCACCGCCGGCGGCGAGGAGGCGGGCGCCACCGACGTCAGCTACGTCGACGCGCTCCAGACCGACGCGCCGATCAACCCCGGCAACTCCGGCGGCCCGCTCCTCGACGCCCGGGCGCAGGTGATCGGCATCAACAGCGCCATCCGCGCGGCCGACACCGGAGCCACCGGGGCCGGTGCCCAGGCGGGGTCGATCGGCCTCGGGTTCGCCATACCGATCAACCAGGGCAAGCGCGTCGCCGAGGAACTCATCAACACCGGCAAGGCCACCCACCCGGTCATCGGCGTCACCCTGGACATGGAGTACACGGGCGACGGGGCGAAGGTGAACACCCGGGGAGCGGACGGTTCCGCCGCCGTCACCGAGGGCGGCCCGGGAGACCGGGCCGGTGTGCGGCCCGGGGACGTCATCACGGCGGTGGACGGCGTACGCGTCCACAGCGGCGAGGAGCTCATCGTGAAGATCCGCGCCCACCGGCCGGGCGACCGGCTCGGCCTGCGGCTGACGCGCGGGGGTAAAGAGCTGTCCATGACTCTGACGCTGGGGTCCGCGACAGGCACCTGATCCGCGACGCCGTGATGGGATGTCCGATCATGAGACCCGGGCACTGCGTGACGAGGAACCACATATCGGTGTGGAACGAACGCGCGCTGCCCCCGGTCTCGCGGCAGGTCACCCTCCGGTCGGTGCTGCGGGGTTCCCTGCTGCCGCTCCTGTTCTGGGCCGCGATCATCGGTGCCGTGTCTGTCCGGGCCCCGTTGGTGGCGGCGGGCTTCGGCGGGTTCTTCGCGGTGTCGTTCGCCGTGCGGTTCTGGCGCCGCCGCAGGAGGACCCACACCGTGCGGTGCAGTCTCTACGGGGCGCTGGGCGCGGTCTTCGCCCACACCGTCGACGGATGCTGAGGTGTCGCGGCGGAAGACGCCCGCCGCCGGGGCGCCCGGGGGAACGGCTTTCCGGGCCGCTCGGGCGGCCGGTGCGATCCGGGCGGGAGCCCCTGGAAGTCGTCCGGAGCTACCGTCCGTACAGTTCGGCCAGGTACGGTTTGCACGGCCGGACTTTTCGGCCCTGCCGGTGGGAGACCACGCGACGAACACGCGGAGCACACGAGGAGCGGCAAAGTGTTCAATGACATAGGCGCACTTGAGCTGCTGACTCTCGGGATTCTCGCCGTCCTGGTCTTCGGTCCCGACAAGCTGCCGAAGCTCATCCAGGACGTCACGCGCACGATCCGCAAGATCCGCGAGTTCTCGGACAGTGCCAAGCAGGACATCCGCTCCGAGCTGGGCCCGCAGTTCAAGGACTTCGAGTTCGAGGACCTGAACCCGAAGACCTTCATCCGCAAGCAGCTCATGGACGGCGACGACGATCTCGGGCTCAAGGAGATCCGCGAGAGCTTCGACCTCCGCAAGGAGATCACCGACCTGACGGACGCCGTGCAGCACGGCCGTGAGAGCGTGACCGCCGTGGCGTCGTCGACCGCTTCCGACGTCGGCGCGCTGACGAAGTCCTCGGCTGCCGACCCGCTGGTGAAGAGCGCCGCCGACCCCCTGAAGAAGGTCGCTCCGGCCGCCGCGGACGACCGTCCGCCGTTCGACGCCGACGCCACCTGAGGCCCGTCCTTCCCGACTCGTCCGGACGGTATGGCTATTCTCCATCTGTCCGGTTGCGAGGATGCCCGAGCCCGCGGGGGGCGGGCCGCTCCGGATCTGAGAGATCGAGGAGGCGGCCGGGCAGATGGAGACCACGAGTCGGGTTGACACGGATGGCACGCCCAGCACGGACACCGCGGCGGCGGAGGGGGTGCCCTCGGCCCGGCCAGCGGTCGTCGAAGGCTATCTGCAGGCGTCCTTCCCCTGGTACGCGCTGGACGGGGCGTACACCGGACCGCGCCGGCTGACCCAGGTCGGCCGCGCAGCGGACGGTACGGTCCAGCACGGCGCGATCGGCCACGGCGACGAGCCGCTGGCGCGCCCCGACGCGGGCCCCGAGAAGGAGCGGTTCGCCGTCGTGGTGACCGTGGCCAGCAGCCCCGTACGCGGCAGCGGCGACGGCACCGGGACGCTGGAGGCCACCACGGTGTCCACGGCGGCCTGGCTGGCCGGCTCCGGACTCCTCGCCTGCACCTGGCCGCAGCAGCTCGACCACGGCCTGCGCGACGACTGGCTCGACCAGCAGACCGAGATCGCGTTCGAACTCGCCGACGAGCTGGACGGGGCGCCCTGGTCGACGCTCTCGCTTCCGGTGGACGGCGTGCCGGTCGAGTTCCACTACCGGGAGTCCGAGTTCGGCTGGGTGCTGGCCGGGTCCGCGAAGGGCGTGCACCTCGGTGCGTACGGGCGGGGGATGAGCGCGTACGGGCTCGGCTTCTCGGCCGTCGAGGACGTCGCCGCCTACGCCTGAGCGGTACGCGGCACGACGAAGGAGCCGGGCGGGGCGGGGGGGCGCGGGCGGCCGGGCCCGGCTCGGGGGCTCACTATATTGGTATAACACAACGAAAAAAACCACAAAACA
>NZ_JBSFVR010000264.1:0-10613 GCF_053592415.1 Streptomyces sp. NPDC002690
TGCTCAGATCATCAACGGTCCATTGAACCCGGTGATGTGGACCTTGCTCGACGAGGCGGTGCTCAGGGGGCTCCCCGCCGCCGACTCCCGCAGCCGCAGGGCGTGTTCGCCCAGCTCGGCCTCGCCGCCCCGGTCGGCGGGCACCGAAGCCACCAGGGCGAGCGGGTCGCGCGGGCCCGAACCGGCGAGCGGCACCGCGACGGCGTTCATGCCTCGCGCCGACTCGCCGCCGTCGACCGCGTACCCCCGGGCGCGGATACGGTCCAACTGCGCCAGCAGCGCGGTGCGGGAGACGGTCGTGCGCGCGGTGACCGCCTCCAGTTCCTCGTGGGGATAAAGGGCGTCGACCTGGCCGGCCGTCATCAGCGCGAGGAGCATCTTGCCGCCCGCCGTCGCGTGCGCAGGGTGGGTCAGGCCCGTCCCCGGCCGCACCCGCACGGGATGCGGGGACTCCCGCCCGTCCGTGACGATGATCCGGTCCCCGATCAGCGCGACCGCCTGCACGGTCTCCCCGGTGCGCCGGACGGCGTCGTCCAGGACGAGGGCCACCCGCTCCCGGACAGCGGCACCGAACCATGCCGGGCGCCCCAGCCTCATCAGCTCCGGCCCCGCCGAGTAGCCCCGCCCCGACGCGTCGCGCCCGGCGAACCCGCGGCCCTCCAGCGTGGTGAGCACCCGGTGCGCGGTGGAACGCCCCACCTCCAGCAGCTCGGCGGCCTCGCTGACGGTGAGCGTGTCATGGGTCAGGAAAAGCCGCATCAGCCGCAGACCGGTGTCCAGCGACTCGATGGTGTAGCCCGGTGCCGATGCCATGGGGTGCCCGCTCTCATCCGGTACTCGCCGAGGCCGGGCGGAGCCGCGGACGGTCCCCGCCGTCCGTCAAGCGGGGCGACTTTGCCCGCCACTCTTCCGCGGGGCGCGAATCCGCCCCTTTCGATCCTCTTCGACTGTGTGTACGTACGTACTGCTCTGCGGGACGGACGGGTACGGCCCTCCCGGCGGCGAGCTTAGGGCCACTCGTCCCGTACGCGCCGCAGCCCGCACCGGGTTGTCCCGCGAAAGAGTCGGGTCGCCCGGGATGATTACGGTCGGTTCTCGTGATGCTCCGTACGTCTTCGTACCACTGTGCGGTACGGGAGTCCGGAATGCCGCCCGTACGGCACCGATCGTCACTATCCGCGCACGTCCGGAAGCGTTGAGTGCGAAAACTGGCGAGTGTATTACCCGCGAAAGGTGCGCGCAGGCCGTTGGGTGAATGTGCCGACCCCCTGTTCTGATCTGGCTAAGCTCACGCGCAGTGAAGCCGAGTTGGCACCAATTCGCGCACATGTTCATGAGTGTCAGCACCTGTGGACATACATCCCGGAATCAACCGCCAGAGGGTTTTTAGATGGTCCGTGTTGAATCACCACCGACCGACCGACGGATTCCCGTCGTCCGCGTACTCCTCCTGCCCGTCGCGCTGGTCGTCGGCGCCTGTGCGCTGGGCGTCACGCTGGTCACGGACGCCGCGCGGATACCACTCGCCGTGAGCGGCGCGCTCGGCGCCGTCGTGGTCGGTGCGCTCGCCGTCGCACTGAACCGCCGACGGCGCGAGACACGCGTCCTGCGCGCGCAGTACGAACAGCGCATCGCCCAGCTGGAACTGCGCATCGCCGCACACGACCAGGAGACCGTGAGGCTCACCAAGGAACTGATGCCCTCCGCCATCAGGATGCTGCGCGCGAGCAACTCGCCCGAAGAGGTCATGCGGGAGGTGGTGGACGGGGACGAGTCCTACCGCAACCTCCCCAAGGCGCTGCGGCGCCTCGTCTACACCGTGCTGCAGATCATCGACGACGAGGAGGCCCGGCGTGACTCCGCGCAGCGCGCCTTCGTCAGCGTCGCCCGGCGCGTACAGGCCATCGTCCACCGCCAGGCGAGCGAACTGCGGGAAATGGAGGACCACTACGGGCGCAACCCCGAGGTCTTCGACGACCTGCTCCGCATCGACCACGGCACCGCGCTGATCGGCCGCCTCGCCGACTCCATCGCCGTGCTCGGCGGGGCACGCCCCAGCCGCCAGTGGCCCAAGCCCGTACCGCTGTTCAGCGTTCTGCGGGGTGCGATGTCCCGCATCCTGGAGTACCAGCGCGTCGATCTGCACTCGATCGCCAAGGTCGCCATCGTCGGCACCTCGGTCGAGCCGCTCATCCACGCCTGCGCCGAACTCCTCGACAACGCCACGCGCTACTCGCCGCCGCAGACCCGGGTGCACGTCACCGCGGTCGAGGTGCAGACCGGTATCGCGATCGAGATCGAGGACGGCGGCGTCAGCCTCAGCGAGGAGGCCCGCTCCCGCGCCGAGAACATGCTCGCCCAGGCCCAGGCCGGCATCAACATGAACGACCTGGGGGAGTCCCCGCGCCTCGGCATGGCCGTCGTCGGCCGACTGTCACGCATGTACCAACTCCAGGTGTCGCTGCGCCAGTCCGCGTACGGCGGCGTCCGGGCCGTACTCATCGTGCCCCGGGACATGATCACCACCGGGCCCGCGCCCGGCATCGCCCACGGCATCGGTGCCACCTCACGGCCCACCAGCTCGCTGGACATGTCGCAGCTCCAGCACGTCGTACCCCCCGCCGGGAAGCGGAAGGCCAGGGTCGAGGCCACCGGCCCGGTTCCCTCGGCGGTCGTCTCGACGGCTGCGCCCGCGCGCCCGGCCGCGCCCGCCGCGGCCATGGAGGACGAGGTCCCCGTGGTGACCGAGTGGACCGAGAACGGCCTGCCCCAGCGCCGCAGCAGGGGCCGCGCCCCGCTCGGCTCGCACAACCTCCCGCAGCAGACCCCGGCACCGGCGGCGGAAGGCGTTCCGGGGGCCCTCAACGGTGCCGCCCCGCAAGCAGGGGCCCGCGGGGGCAGCGACGAGAAGCCCCCCGGCCTCTGGCTGGAGGCATTCACCAAGGCCGTCAACGGCGTGCCGCACGACCCGAAGAACGGCGAAGACTCTGACGACGCGTGGGACAAGGGAGACCTCAAGTGATCCAGCAGCGGGGAAACATGGACTGGATGCTCAAGGAGCTGGCCGACGACGTTCCGAGCATCCACCAGATCGTGGTGCTCTCCTCGGACGGACTGCGGATCGCCATGCACGGCGGAGACCCGGACGTGGGCGACCGGCTGGCCGCGGCCTGCGCCGGCCTGCAGAGTCTGGCCGCTGCCGTCGCCTCCGAAATCCCCTACAGCGACGGACTGATGAAGCTCGTCGTCATCGAGGTGACCGGCGGATTCTTCTACCTGATGGCGGCCGGCACGGGTGCCTATCTCGCGGTGCTCGCCGGTGAGACGGTCGACGCCGGGCTCGTCGGCGCGCGCATGCGCGACATGGTCGTCCGGATCGGGGCCCATCTGACCAGCCCGCCGCGCCACGACGGGCAGGCCGGATGAACGCTCCCCGACGGGAACGCCGCAATGCCGACCCGGCGCTCAACGATCCCGAGCGCCTGTACGTCATCACCGGCGATCTTGACGGCAGCGAGCGGGCAGCCCTCGACCTGGTCACCATGGTCGTCGCCCAGGCGGAACCCTCACCGACGTTCCAGCCGGAGCAGGCCGCGATCCTGCGGCTCTGCCAGGCACCTCTGTCGGTCGCCGAGATCTCCGCGTATCTCGGCCTCCCGTTCAGCGTCGTCACCTCACTCCTGACCGAATTACTCGCGACCGAACTGATCGAATCGCGGGCACCCATCGTTCGCGCCAACCTCCCCGACAGGTCCCTTCTCGAAGCGGTGATGCATGGACTTCAGAAGCTCTGACACGATCACCGGCCCCCGTACCGAGGACGTCCTGCCCACCACGGCCACCGCCGCGGTGAAGGTCGTGATCGTCGGCGGGTTCGGGGTCGGCAAGACGACCATGGTCGGTTCGGTCAGCGAGATCCGGCCTCTGACGACCGAAGAGACCATGACGCAAGCCGGCGTCGGCGTCGACGACAACGCCGGGGTGGAGAGCAAGACCGCCACCACGGTCGCCATGGACTTCGGCCGGATCAGCCTCAGCGAGGAACTGATCCTCTACCTGTTCGGCACACCGGGTCAGGAACGTTTCTGGTTCCTGTGGAACGGTCTCTTCGAGGGCGCCCTGGGCGCCGTCGTACTGATCGACACCCGGCGTCTCGAAACCAGCTTCGACGTCATCGGACGCCTGGAGGAGCGCGGGGTGCCGTTCGTCGTCGCCGTCAACACCTTCCCCGACGCCCCGCACCATCCGGTCGATTCGTTGCGGCGCGCACTCGACCTGCCCGACGAGGTTCCCATGATCGACTGCGACGCGCGGCTGAGGACGTCCAGCCGGGACGTGCTGATGACGCTCATGCGCTACCTGCACAGCCTGGCCGTACCCCTCGTATGACGTCGGGGCGGCCGGCCGGACGGTCCGACGGGCCGCCCCGACACCAGCCGCGCGGCGTCGGGGGCGTCCGGCGGACCGGGCCGGTCCCGTCGTTCCGGCGCGAGGTGCCGGACCGGGCATCCGACCCCGGCCGCGGCCCGCCGGGACACCCCTTGAGAGCTGTCCCCGAAGTCCCCTCTCCGCCCGCGCGGCACGCCCGCGCGACCCTGTGAAGCCTCATCCCTGGAGCCACTGTGACAACCCCCTTCTCCCACGAACCCGGAGCGCCGACGGGAGCCGCCCCGCCGCCCGGATGCCCCGCCCACGGACTCGGCCCCGGCGGGCTGCGCCGCTACTACGGCGCCGAGGTGGAGAACGACATCGTCGGGCTGAACGAGAAGCTGCGCGCCGAACACGGCAGCGTCGCCCCGGTGCTGCTCCACGGTGACGTACCCGCCTGGCTCGTCCTCGGCCACAGCGAGAACCTCTACGTCACCCGGACCCCCTCGCAGTTCTCCCGCGACTCCCGGCGCTGGCGCGCCCTGCAGGACGGCACCGTGGGACCCGAGCACCCGCTCGCTCCGATCTTCACCTACCAGCCCGTGTGCGTCTTCGCGGACGGCGCGACCCACGAACGTCAGCGCGGCGCGATCACGGACAGCATGGGCCGGATCGACACCCGCGGCGTGCGGCGCCACATCAACCGGTTCAGCAACCGGCTCGTCAACGACTTCTGCCTCAAGGGCACCGCCGACATCGTCAGCCAGTTCGCCGAACACCTGCCGATGATGGTCATGTGCGCGATCTTCGGCATGCCCGAGGAGTACGACGACCGGCTGGTGCAGGCAGCCCGCGACATGACGCGCGGCACCGAGACCGCCGTCACCAGCAACGCGTACGTCGTCGGCGTGCTCACCCGGCTCGTGGAACGCCGCCGCACCGCCCCGGAGTCCGACTTCGCCAGCTGGCTGGTCGAACACCCCGCCAAGATGAGCGACATCGAGGTCATCGAACACCTCCGGCTGACGCTCATCGCCGCGTACGAGTCCACCGCGAACCTGATCGCCAACGTGATCCGGATGGTGCTCACCGACCCCCGCTTCCGGGCGCGGCTCAGCGGCGGCCACATGACCGTCCCCGAGGCGGTGGAGCAGACCCTCTGGGACGAGCCCCCGTTCTCCGCGGTCTTCGGCCGCTGGGCGGTCGGCGACACCGAGCTCGGCGGGAAGCACATCAAGGCCGGCGACGCCATGCTCATCAGCATCGCGGGAGCCAACAGCGATCCCGCCGTCCGGCCCGACCTCAGCGCCGGCATGGAGGGCAACCGCGCCCACCTTGCCTTCAGCGGCGGCCCCCACGAATGCCCCGGGCAGGACATCGGCCGCGCCATCGCGGACGTCGGGGTCGACGCGCTGCTCATGCGGCTGCCCGACCTCGAACTCGCCGTGGACGAGGACGGACTGCGCTGGATGGGCAACATCATGTCGCGTCATCTGACCGAACTCCCCGTCCAGTTCGCGCCCAGCCCGCAACAGGAGATCGACGACGAACCCATGACCGCGATGGCCGCCCGGTCCGGCCCCCGCAGCGACTGGGAGATCTCCTCGTCGCCGCGCGTCCCCGACCGGACGGCCGGCGGGAAGGAGACCGCCGCACCCCTGACCGACGGTGCCCCCGCCCCGGCGATCCCGGACCAGCGCACCCGGAGCACCACCGGCCGTCTGTGGCAGGCCGTCTCCAGTTGGTGGAAGGGGTACTGACCGACGGGCACGGAGCGCCGGACCGCCCGGGAACGCTCCGGACCGGGCGCGGCCTCCGGCACGTCCGGCGGGCCGGAGCCCCGTCCCGCCGGCCCTCCCGTCCCGGCGCCCTTCCGTCCTGGCGGCCCTCCCGTCCCGGCGCCCTTCCGTCCTGGCGGCCCTCCCGTCCCGGCGCCCTTCCGTCCTGGCGGCCCTCCCCTCCCGGCGGGCCCCGGACCGGCCACGCGAGGGGTGTCCCGCGATTCGTGGTGGGTGCGCGACCGATCCACCACGAAAGGCGGGACAACCCTTACCATCGAGCAGCGTGAAGCTGACAATTCTTGGCGGTGGCGGATTCCGGGTTCCCCTGGTGTACGGGGCACTTCTCGGCGATCACGCCGAGGGCCGCGTCTCCCGGGTCACCCTCTACGACACGGACCACGACCGCCTCACGGCCGTCGCCCGGGTGCTGGAGGAACAGGCCCGGGGCGTGCCGGACGCACCCGTCGTCCTGGCCACCACCGACCTCGACGAAGCCCTGAAGGGCGCGGACTTCGTCTTCTCCGCGATCCGGGTCGGCGGGCTCGCCGGCCGCGCCGCCGACGAGCGGGTGGCCCTGGACGCCGGGGTGCTGGGGCAGGAGACGGTGGGGGCGGGCGGCATCGCGTACGGGCTGCGCACCGTACCGGTCGCCGTCGACCTCGCCCGCCGCGTCGCCCGGCTCGCCCCGGACGCCTGGGTCATCAACTTCACCAACCCCGCGGGCATGGTGACCGAGGCGATGTCCCGGCACCTGGGGAACCGGGTCGTCGGCATCTGCGACACTCCCGTGGGGCTCGGCCGCCGCATCGCCCGGGTCCTCGGCGCCGACCCGGACCGGGCCTGGATCGACTACGCGGGCCTCAACCACCTCGGCTGGGTCCAGGGCCTGTACGTGAACGGGCGGGACGAACTTCCCCGGCTGCTCGCCGACGACACCCTGCTCGGCTCCTTCGAGGAGGGCAAGCTCTTCGGCACCGACCTGATCCGCTCGCTCGGCGCCGTCCCCAACGAGTACCTGCACTACTACTACTTCAACCGCGAGGCGGTCCGCGCCTACCAGCAGGCCGAGCTGACCCGGGGCGCCTTCCTCCGCGAGCAGCAGCAGGGTTTCTACGCGCGCATGCGTGAACCCGGCACACCCGCCCTCGCCACCTGGGACCGCACCCGCGCCGAGCGCGAGGCCACCTACATGTCGGAGAACCGCGAGGTCGCGGGGGCCGGGGACCGCGCCGCGAGCGACCTGGAGTCGGGCGGCTACGAACAGGTGGCCCTCGCCCTCATGCGGGCCGTCGCCCGCAACGAGCGCACCTCGCTGATCCTCAACGTCCGCAACGGCAACACCCTTTCGGTGCTCGACGCGGACGCGGTCGTCGAAGTGCCCTGCCTCGTCGACGCGAACGGCGCCCATCCGGTGGCCGTGAGCCCGCTTCCGTACCACGCGGCGGGGCTCGTCACCTCCGTGAAGGCCGTCGAACGCGCCGTGCTCGACGCGGCGGAGAGCGGTTCGCGCTCCGCCGCCGTACGGGCGTTCGCGCTGCACCCCCTCGTGGACTCCGTCCACGTGGCCCGCGAACTGGTCGACGCGTACACCCTCGTCCACCCCCAACTGGCCTACCTCGACCGGCCCTGACCGCCCACCGTGACGGTCCGGCCCGCGACCCGGGCCGGACCGCCGACGGCAGGGGCCCGACGGACTCCCCCGAGCACCGTCAGGTCCGCGAGCGCCTCGGACGCCGTCACCGGGTCCAAGCCGCCGAACATGTGGTGGTACGTCCCGTGGGGCCAGTGGTCCCCCGGGCGGTCGCCGAGCCGGACCGCTTCCAGCCGCTGCTCGGGGAAGGCATCCGGGGAGCCGGCCACGATGCCCTCGTAGAAGCCGACGACCAGGTACAGGTCCTCGCCGAGGCGTTTGGAGATCCACCCCTCGACCCCGGCGTCCTGCGGAGCGCCCCGCTTCCAGCCGCGCCTCTCCAGGCCCAGCACCGCGACCGTGGGCACGATGAGGCCTTCGAAGCGGGACAGCCGGTTACTCGTCCGCTCCTCGTCCGTCAGGGCGAACACCTCGCGCTCCAGCTGGGGGAACGGCTGGGACAGCTCGTGACGGGCGAAGACCTCGGACCATGCCTTCAGCTCGTCGCCGAGGCGGAGGGGGTGGGCCAGCCGGACGGACCCGCGAGCCGGAAGCGCGAACGCGTCGCCTCGCACGTCGACCGTGTTCCGTTCCCCGGTGACCCGGAAGGCGGTCGTCGTACCCCGGGACTCGCTCAGCCACACCAGCCGCCGCACCAGATGCCCCACCAACGGATGGGCGACGAACAGGTCCTGGAACTCCCGCGCCGTCCAGGACCGGCCCGAGACCATCGCGGCCTCCAGGCGTCGCACCTGTCCGGAGGCGACGGTCCGCACGTCCTTCTTCAGCGTCAGGAACCTCTTGCGCCCCTCCGTTGCCAGATCCCCGTCGTCCCGGGCCACCGGGGCCGGCAGGTCCTTGCGCCGTTTCCCCGTCCCGTCCAGGACGTACGGACCGAGGCGTTCGTCGAAGCCGACGGTGAACCGGCGCGGGCCGTAGTCCACGACCGTCGAGCCGTCCGCGTCCAGCCCGAAGTCCGGCACCAGCCGGTCCGACAGCTGTTCGGCGGTGAGCCCCAGCACCGCGGCCACCTCGGCGATCTTCTCCTGGGCGCGCGTCTTCAACGCCTTGAACTTCACCCGCTGTCCGATGCCGTGCAGTTGCAGCAGTGCCGCCTCGCTGCCGATCGCCGCCAGCACGTCCAGCCCCTCGACCGCCCGGTGGTGCGCGCCCTCGCCCGGCCAGGCGCGGACGACCGGTGTGAGCCGGCGGACGGTCTCGTCGTTACCCACCTCGCCCAGGACGTACAGCGCCCAGGTCTCCCTGGCCGGAAGCCGCGCGTCGAGCCACTGCTCGAAGACGGCCCAGGCGAATCCGGCGAGCGAGTCGGGCGCGGTCGCCGCGCGCAGCGCCGCGACACCCGGGTAGACCTCGCCCGGCCGCGAGAGGGCGAACATCATCAGGGCGTTGCGCACGACTTCGGCGGGCAGCGCCTCGCCGGTACGCGTCAGGAGCTGCGGCAGGAGCCCCGGCTCCGCCCAGTTCGGCAGGACCGGCAGCTTCTCGGGCAGCGCGCGCTCCAGCGGGTCGCTGACCAGCAGTGCTTCGACGGACCGCACCGCGTCGGCGCCGTAACGTCCCGCGGCCTCGCGGACCGTCCGCTCGCCGTGCACCGCCGCGATCTGGAGCAGCGCCCGTTCGGCCGCACGCCGCGGGGCACCGGCCTTGCCGATCGCGTCAGGTACCAAAAAGACCGCTGCCGCGGCGCCGTGGCGCGCGAACCACGTCCGGGTCGTCGCGGCGGTGGACTTCAGCCGGGCCGCCCAGTCCGCCATGTGCCGGGCGACGGCCGCGTCCACGAACGGCAGGAACAGGGCCGCCATGGTGCTCGGCTGGCGGGGGACGGTGCGCAGCAGGAGCGGCAGCGCGTCGATCCCGAAGCGGGCGACGATCGGCCGGAGGGTGTCCGCCCCGTCCCAGAGGTCCGTCGGCCCCCAGGTGGCCAGGGCCGGTGCGACCCGCTCCACGGGTGCGTGCAGGAAGATCCAGGCGGGCCGCAGCCCCGTGCTGTTCAGCCCTTCGAGCTGGGAGGTGAACACCTTCTCGTAGTCGCCGTTGTGCTGGGGGCGGGTGTACCAGGTGGAACAGCGCGCCCACTCCTCCTTCTCGCCCGGGAGCCAGCGCAGCTCCGGCACGGGAAGAGCGTCCTCGCGGGTGCTCACCGGGGTGGCGGAGCCGGCCCGTGCGCGGCGGCACCACGAGGGTTGCGTGAGCTCGGCCGGCAGGGAAGCGAGGGACGCCTCCGGGAAGCGGGACACCGGGTTCAGCAGCGGGCCCACCACCTCCGCCAGATCCTCCGGGAGCGTCGGCAGGAGGGCGGACACCAGTGGGCGGTGGGTGTTGATGTGGGCGTGCAGCAACTGCCGCGAGGCACGCGACCTCGTGGGGGTGTTGTACCGGACGTCGGCGGAGAGCAGCCGCAGGGCCCGTACCGGATACCGGCGCATCGCGTCGAGCAGCGCCGCGCGGACCTGCTTCAGCTCCTTGTGGTGGAGGAGGATGTTGAAGGCCTCGTCGGTGGGGAGTTCGGTGAGCGCGGCGGAGACCGCCTTGACGCCCTCGGAGTAGTGCTGGCCGTGGTCGAGGTACTTCCGGAGCATCGGCGCGACGGCCGTCCCGAGTCCGTCGGCGAGCGTCGCGATCACCGCGAGGGTGTGGTCCGGGCGGTACGACAGCCGGGCCAGTTGGTCGGCGGACGTCAGGGAGCAGAGCACCATGCGCTGCAGGACGTAGTGGTCCTCGGCGAGCACGGCCGGCTCCGACAGGAGGGCGTCGACCCACTGCGTCTCGCTCGGGGCGAGGAAGGCGGCGGTGATCCGCTGGTGGCAGTCGCC
>NZ_JBSFVR010000265.1:0-10579 GCF_053592415.1 Streptomyces sp. NPDC002690
GTCCGAAGCCGCCAGCATCCGTACCGCCGCGGCGTCCAGCCCGGCCGGGTACAACGCGTACGCCTCCGATCCCTCGCGCAGGGCGAGGTCGCCGCGCAGCAGGAACGCCAGCCGCGCCCGCTCCGGTTCCGCGGACGCGGCGCCGGGGTCGGCGAACGGACCCCCGACGCGCGCCGCGAACTCCGCAGCGGTCTCCCCGGTGCGGCGCTCGTAAGCGCTCGTCGAACCGTCGCCGTGGCGCAGGAGGACTGTCCTCGCCCGTGATGCCGCGTGCCAGACGGCCAGTTCGCCCAGGGTGACGCGGGCGCCCGAGGTGAACAGGTCGGTCAGGTGCCGGCCGAGTTCCGCGAGGCCGCCGCCGTGGCGGTGCACGGCGTGGTGGGTACCCGTGACGCCCTGGGCGATGTCCAGCCAGCGCAGGGTGCGCGCCCGGACGTCGAAGACCAGAGGGACACACGCCTTGGCCGGGCTGGTCAGGTCGAAGCGCTGCTCCACCTGGCGCGGGTCGAACACCGGTCCCTCCTTCCCCGGCCGGTCGCGGACCATCAGCCCGGCGAAGGCGTCGGCGAGTTCGACGAAGGGGACGTTGTTGAAGGAGTAGACGACCGCGACGACGTACCGGACACCGGCCGCGGCCAGCTTCTCCGCGTCCAGATCGACGAACTCCGAGGCTCCACGCGGAGCCGGGGCGCTCGTCAGGTCGCCGGAGTGCACCGCGCCGCCCGCGTACCGCAGCCGGGTGTAGTCGCAGGTGCCGACGTGGTTCCAGGCGGCGTCGAACATCGCGGTGGCCAGGTCCAGGTCGGTCCGCCCGGAGGTCTCCGACTCCGTCCAGTGCAGGAAGAGGCGCACGGTGCGGCCCCCCGGCACCGCCAGCTCGCTGCCGCGGGGCAGCGTCACCAGCGCCCGCGAGGCGGTCCGCTCCGCGAACGGGGCGACGATCCCGTCGAGTCCGGCGTCCACGACCGCCGTGTCCACCGGCGGGAGCGCGGCGGCACGGCGCAGCACCTCATCGGTCAGGACGGCGACGGCTCGGGCGACGGCCGAACCGTCGAGCGGTGCACGCCCGTCGGCGGCCACGTGGGCATTGGCGGTGGCTCCCTTGGGGAAGAACACCCGGCTCTCGCGCACCGCCGTACGGGAGCGCAGGGCACCCAGCGCGGAGAGCAGCACCGCCGGAGCCACCGCGGGAACGGCCGCGGCGAGCGCGGCGATCACCGGACCGGCGCCCTCGGGTCCCGCCAGCCGCAGCAGGTGGTCGGCGCGGCGTACCAGCTCTCCGGGGCGCTGTCCGAGCAGGCGCAGCGCGGTCGGCAGGTCCGTGGCGGACAGCGCCGCCTCCACGCGTCCCGCCCACCCGGGCACCCGTATCCGGCCCGTCTCCGTGTCGGTTCCGGGCACAGTGGCGGCGGTCGCCCGCAGGCCGGTGGAGAGGGCGTCGTCGGTGAGCCGGAGTTCGCGGAGCGCGGCGAAGGCGAGGGCGGCGCGCGGGAAGCGGCGGGCGTGCTCGAAGGGATGCAGCCGCTCACCGGCCCGCTTCCACATCTCCGGCCGGCGGCCCATGTCCTCGGTCGCCGACACCGGGTCCAGGCCGTCCAGCGCCTGGATCAGCGCGCGGCGCAGCGGTCGTGCCACTGGCGCCAGGCGAACCGTTTCCACCAGGCCGGGGTCGCCGCCGGAGCGCACCGCGAGCAGTCGCAGCACGTCGGTGGCGGTGGTGAGCCGGCCGACGACGGCCGGGAGCGTCACCGGGAAGTGCGCCGGGTCCGCGAGCAGCCAGGCCAGCAGACGGGCCTTGGTCTCCCGGCCCGGGATCTCCGCCGGCAGCCAGGCGAGAGAGGCGCGGTCGCCCACGGCCTCCAGCAGGGCGGCCAGGTCGTCGACGTCCTGGGGGCCGAGCGCACCCGGACGCGACAGGAGCACGGAGATCTCGGTACGGGCGTGGGCGAGACGGGCGCGCGCGTATCCGCCGAGAGCCAGCACCCGCAGCCGGGCGGGCAGCGCCCGGTGGGCCGAGGCGCCCGGCCGGACGGAACCGGGGCGCAGGAAGGGGTCCGCCGGGTCGATGCGGCGGTGACAGATCGGGCAGGCGGAGAAATCGGCGCCGTCGAAGCAGGACCGGCAGACGAGATGGGCGCAGGGGGCGACCGGATGGACCGTACCGGCCGTACCGCAGAGCACGCACGGCTGCTCCCGCTCCTGGAGCCCCAGGCTCAGGACACGGTCCACGTAGAAGCCGAGGGTGTCCATGGGCGTACTGGTGGGGAAGTCGCGGAACAGCGGGGTGTGGTCGCGGTCCGCGCCGAGCTCCGCGTCGATGTCGGCGAGCAGCGAGGTGCCCGTCGCGGCGAGTGCGCCGTCGCCGAGCCCGGTGAGCGCCGCACGCAGTTCCGCCGAGACGAGGAAGCCGCGCTCGACGAGGTCGGTCTCCAGCAGCGTGACCCCGGCGAGTGTCCGGGGCGCGGGGACACGCGCGGGGGAAGCGCCGACGGGGAAGTAGACCGCACCGCGACGACTCAGCAGCACCGCGTCCAGACTCCGCGTGCTGGGTGCGGTGCTCCGGATGGTCGTGGGCGTCATGGTGGGTTCCTTCCCGTGTGGTGCGGTACGCCGGTCCGCCTGGTGCCGGGCGCCAGCACCGCCCCGAGCGGTGACCCGGTGACCGTGGACGCGGGGAGCGGCGACGGTGCCCGCCGATGAGCGGGCTGGAGGGGAATCCCCTTCGGCGCGCTGCCGGACGCCCGCCCGGACCGCCGGCCGTCGACCGGCTCGGCGCAGACGAATGCGGGGCGGAAAGGGAGCGCACTGATTCATGGACAGTGAAGGGAGAAGGAAGCACGCTGCGGAGCCGCCCCGCAGGGGGAGAGCGTACGCAACCGGCCTCCTCCGGCACACCACCTTTTTCCCGGGGGTGCGACCGGACCGTCCGGCAATCCGTGCAGCCCCTCCGTGGGTGCTTCAAGTCCCACGTGTGAAGCGGGTGTTGCAGGTTTCTGGCAGCCGGTGCAGGAGTCTTACGGCGGGTGCCCCGCGAGGGCTAGCGTGCGCACGCACCGGGCTCCCGCCGGTGTTCCCCCGGAGCCGTACGGCCCCACCACCCGAGATCGAGAGCCCTCCTTGAATCCTGCCAAGCGCCTCCTGCGGCGCGCGCACCGGGCCAGACCCCGCGCCGTCGTCGTCTCCCTGCTCGCCGCCGGAACGCTGCTCGCCGGCGCCCTGGTCGCCGCCCCCACGGCCGCCGCGACCTCCGACCCGCTGCCCGCCGCCGCCGACCCCTGCCAGGGGCAGTGCCTGGACATCCTCACCGCGGGGGAGAACGGCCACGCCACCCTGGCCGGCATCCTGCTCCACAAGTCGATCGGCACCCGGCCTGCGCACTCCGCCGACCAGATCGAGAAGTACGACAACCTGCTGCACGACTACTCCGGGCTCACCCCCGACCAGTTGGCGAACTACTTCAACGACGCCTCCTTCGGCGTACCGTCCGGCCAGACCGAGTCCACCCTCACCCCGCGCGGCGGCGTCACCATCACCCGGGACAAGGCCACCGGCACCCCGCACATCAAGGGCACCACCCGCGCCGACACCGAGTTCGGCGCCGGCTACGCGGCGGGCCAGGACCGGCTGTGGCTGATGGACATCCTGCGCCACGTCGGACGCGGGCAACTGTCCTCGTTCGCGGGCGGCGCGGCGGGCAACCGGGCGCTGGAGGAGAGCCTCTGGGCCGTCGCCCCGTACACCGAGGCCGACCTCCGCGCCCAGCTCGACCGGGTCGCCGCCTCCGGGGCGCGCGGCACCCAGGCCGTGCAGGACATCAACGACTACGTGGCGGGCATCAACGCCTTCATCGACGCGGACCTGGCCGCCAACAACTACCCGGGCGAGTACGAACTCACCGGCCACGGCAAGGACATCGCCGACTTCACGGCCACCGACACCGTCGCCATCGCCTCGGTGGTCGGTGCCATCTTCGGCAGCGGAGGCGGCGGCGAGGTCGAGAACGCGCTCGCCGAACTCGCCCTCCAGCAGCAGTACGGCGCCACCGCCGGCTCCGCCGCGTACCGCGCCTGGCGCGCGCAGAACGACACCGAGGCGACCGCTACCCTGCACACCGGCAGCTTCCCGTACGCCACCACGCCCGCCACTCCGGTCGGCACGGCGACCCCCGACAGCGGGACGGTGACCGCCTACCCGCACGCGGTCAACGGCACCGGCACCGGCGCCACGGCCACGGCCACGGCTGCGAAGACGGCCACCGCCGCCGAGGGCGTGCTGCCCGCCGACCTGATCACCGGCGAACACGGCATGTCCAACGCCCTGGTGGTCTCCGGCGACCACACCGCCTCCGGCCACCCCGTCGCCGTCTTCGGCCCGCAGACCGGCTACTACGCACCCCAGCTCCTCATGGTCCAGGAACTGGACGGCCCGGGCCTCCGCTCGCGCGGCGCCTCCTTCCCGGGCATCAGCTTCTACGTGGAGATCGGCCGGGGCCTCGACTACTCCTGGAGTGCCACCTCGGCCAACCAGGACATCACCGACACCTTCGCCGTCGAACTCTGCGACCCCTCGGGCGCCACGCCCACCACCGCCTCCCGCTCCTACCTGCTGCGCGGGGTCTGCACCCCGTTCGAGAAGCTGACCGCCCACAACTCCTGGGCGCCCACCACCGCCGACGCCACCGCGGCCGGCTCCTACGACCTGGAGACGCTCCGCTCCGCCTACGGACTCGTCACCCACACCGGGAAGAGCGGCGGCAAGCCGGTGGCGTACACCGCCCTGCGCTCCACCTACCAGCACGAGCTGGACTCGGTGATCGGCTTCCAGCAGTTCAACGACCCCTCCGTCATCACCTCCGCCACCGCCTTCCAGACGGCCGCCCGGGACGTCGGCTACACCTTCAACTGGTTCTACGCGGACGCCCACCACACCGCGTACTACAACTCCGGCACCAACCCCGTGCGCGCCACCGGCACCGACCCCGACAAACCGATCTGGGCTCTCCCCGCCTACGAGTGGCAGGGCTGGAACCCGACGATCAACACCTCGGCGGTCACCCCGCCGGCGCAGCACCCCAACTCCGTCGACCAGGACTACTACGTCAGCTGGAACAACAAGCAGGCGGCCGGCTTCACCTCCGGCTGGGGCAACGGCGCCGTGCACCGGGCCGACCTGCTGGACAGCCGGGTCTCGGCCCTCGTGGACGCGGGCGGGGTGACCCGCGCCCAACTGGTGAAGGCGATGGAGGACGCCGCCGCCACCGACCTGCGGGCCGAGGAGGTGCTGCCCGAGATCCTGCGGGTCATCG
This sequence comes from Streptomyces sp. NPDC002690, assembly GCF_053592415.1. Lineage (NCBI taxonomy): Bacteria > Bacillati > Actinomycetota > Actinomycetes > Kitasatosporales > Streptomycetaceae > Streptomyces > Streptomyces sp. NPDC002690. Next base: position 5,306 of record NZ_JBSFVR010000265.1, read on the forward strand.
ACAGCGCCGCCGTGACCGACCCCGCGCTTTCCGCCACCGTCGAGCAGCTGCGCGCCTGGGCCGCCTCGGGCTCCGAGCGCCGCGAGCCGTCCAAGGGCGCGGGGACGTACGACCGGGCCACCGCGATCCGGGTGCTCGACGCCTGGTGGCCGCTGCTGGTGGAAGGGGTGTTCCAGCCGAAGCTGGGCAACACCGCCTACCAGGCGCTCACCGCCGTCGCACCCATCAACGAGTCGCCCTCCGGCGGCCAGAACGGCTCCGGCGCGGTCGGTACGGGCATCGCCGCCGCCCAGGCCCACAAGGGCTCCTCCTTCCAGCACGGCTGGTGGAGCTACCTCGACAAGGACCTGCGCGCGGTGCTCGGCTCCACGGTCGCCTCGCCCCTGGACCGTACGTACTGCGGTACCGGCACCGTCGCCTCCTGCCGGAACGTGCTGCTCACCACCCTCGCCACCGCCTCGGCCGTTCCGGCGGCCACCGTCTACCCGGCGGACGCGTCCTGCTCGGCGGGCGACCAGGTCTGCGCCGACTCCATCGTGCACCGGGCCATGGGCGGCATCACCGTGCCCCGGATCGCCTGGCAGAACCGCCCCACCTACCAGCAGGTGGTGGAGTTCCCGGCCACCCGGTCGGACAGCCTCACCAACCTCGGCACCGGCGCCAAGGCCACCGCCTCCGACTACCAGAACGCCGTGGTGGTCGCCTACCCGCCCAAGCAGGCCGTCGACGGAGACCGGTCCACCCGCTGGGCCAGCAAGACCGTCGACACCGCCTGGATCACCGTCGATCTCGGCGCGGTACGGCGGGTCGGCCGGACCGCGCTCGACTGGTCCGACCAGTACGCGGTGAAGTACACCGTCGAGGTCTCCTCGGACAACACCACCTGGAAGACGGTGCACACCACCACCGCCGGCTCCGGCGGCACCGAGAACCGCTCCTTCACCCCGGTCGACGCCCGGTACGTACGCATCACCGGGCTGGTCAGGGGCACCGACAACCGGTACTCGCTGAACGAGATCGGGATCTACGCCCAGTGACCGGACCCGCCGTCACACGATGATCCCCGTCGAGGCCCGGGGCGCACCCCACCAGGGGAACGCCCCGGGCCTCCGACGTCCGCGCCCAAGGCTTGTCAGTGCCCCGCGCTACGGTGCCGGGATGACGAACTACGTGCTGGTGGCGGGAGCTTGGCTCGGGGGCTGGGCATGGGACGAGGTGGCCGAAGAACTGCGCCGGGGCGGGCACACCGTCCACCCGGTGACCCTCTCCGGACTCGCCGAGAAGCGTGACGTACCGGCGGGGCAGCGTACGCACGTGCGGGACGTGGTGGACGCGGTCGAACACGCCGGACCGGCCGACGTGGTGCTCGTCGGCCACAGCTACGCGGGCATCCCCGTGGGCCAGGCCGCCGAACGCATCGGGGACCGCCTCGCGCACGTGGTGTTCGTGGACTCCGAAGTCCCCGCCGACGGAAAGGCTTTCGTCTCCCACTCCTGGGGCGGGAGTGTGGTGGCCGCCATCGCCGAGCACGGCGGCTCCTGGCCCCCACCGCCCGCCCAGGAGTTCGAGGGCCAGGACCTCACCGACACGCAGATCAGCCGGTTCCTCGACGGCGCGACTCCCCACCCCGGCGCCGCCCTCACCGAGCCCGCCGTACTCACCCGCCCGCTCGGCGAGCTGCCCGCCACGTACGTCAAGTGCCTGCTCGACGGCCCGGAGCCCAACGACGACGTGGCCGAGCTGCTGAAGAGCGACCGCTGGCGGCTCGTCGAGATGGAGACCGGCCACTGGCCGATGTTCTCGCAGCCGTGTGAGCTGGCCCGCATCCTGGCGGAGGTGCCCGTCCCCTCCTGAACGGTTCCTGAACGGCCCCTTGCCTTGACGTCCGCGTCAAGGATTACGGTCGGGCCATGCGAATCGGTGAGCTGGCCGAACGGGCCGGGACGACGACGCGGACACTGCGCTACTACGAGTCGCGCGGTCTGCTGAGAGCGCGACGGTCCGAGAACGGCTACCGCACGTACGACGAGAGCGACCTCAGACAGCTCCGCCAGATCCGGACCCTCCAGGACTTCGGGTTCGACCTGGAGGAGACCCGGCCGTTCGTGGAGTGCCTGCGGGCCGGACACCCGGCCGGGGACGCCTGCCCCGCGTCGCTCGCCGTCTACCGGCGGAAGCTCGATGAGCTGGACGCGCTGATCGCACAGCTGCAGACCGTACGGGCCGAGGTCGGCGCACAGCTCGCCCGCGCCGAGGTCGAGGTGACCGCCGGACTTCCCGGCGGCCCCGAACCCCGCTGTGAACTGGGAGGATGACAGATGATCCATGCAGAAGGCGTCGCCGAGGTGACCGACGCGACCTTCGACGGCGAGGTGCTCGGCGCCAGGCTGCCGGTTCTGGTCGAGTTCACCGCGGACTGGTGCGGTCCATGCCGCCAACTCGCCCCGGTGCTCAGCGAGATCGCCCGGGAAGAGGCCGACCGGATCAAGATCGTGCAGATCGACGTCGACCACAACCCCGGTGTCGCCGCCCGCTACGGCGTGCTTTCCATGCCGACCCTGATGGTCTTCCGCGACGGTGAACCGGTGAGGTCGATGGTGGGCGCCCGGCCGAAGCGCCGGCTCCTCCAGGAACTGGAGGACGTGCACGCGACGGCGTGAGCCGTCGGGGGAGGGCCCGGCTCAGGGCCGGCGCGGGCCGCGAGCGGGCAGGGTGCGGCTGTAGACCACGCTCGTGCTCGTACTCCCGAAGCCCGCCAGCTCGTCGACGAGCGACTCCAGATGCTCCATGGAGGTGGCGGCCAGCTTCAGCGTGTAGCAGTCGTCGCCGGTGGTGCGCAGGCACTCCAGGATCTCGTGCCGTTCGGCCAGCAGCCGGTGCAGCGGCTGGTGCCGGTTGCCCGGGTACTTCAGCCGGACCACCGCGAGCACCGGATAACCGACCTTGGCCAGGTCGACCGTCGCGGAGTACCCGGTGATGACGCCCAGCGCCTCCAGCTGACGCACCCGCTCGGTGGTGGCGGAGGGGCTGAGGCTCACCCGCCGCCCCAACTCGCTCAGGGAGATCCGGGCCTCCTGCTGCAACTGGGTGATGATCGCCCAGTCCACGTCGTCGAGATTCGCGGCCATGAGGCGAATCTACCGGGAGAACCACGGACACCGGCCGCCGATCCGGCGAAGAGTCCGTTCCCGGCGACACGATCACGGGGATAGCCTTCCGGCATGCAACTGGGCGTCAACGTACCCAACTTCGGGCCGGGAACCGACCCCGGCACCCTGCGCGACTGGGCGCGGACCGTGGAGGGCCTGGGGTACGACCTCCTCATGGTGTCGGACCACGTGGCCGTCACCCCGGACGTGGCCAGGCAGTACCCGGAACCGTTCCACGAACCCTTCACCACCCTGTCCTGGCTGGCAGCCGTCACCACCCGGCTCCGCCTGGGGACGACCGTGCTGGTGATGCCCTACCGGCATCCCCTGCTGGTCGCCCGCATGGCGGGCAACCTGGACCGGCTCAGTGGCGGGCGGTTCGTGCTCGGGGTGGGTGTGGGCTGGGCCCGGCAGGAGTTCGCCGCTCTGGGCGTGCCGTTCTCCGAGCGCGGCAGGCTGACCGACCAGTACCTGGACTCCCTTCGTGAGGCATGGCAGGAGGACGGTCACGGCCCCACCGCGTCGGTACCCATTTGGATCGGCGGCAACAGCGACGCGGCAGTCCGCCGCGCCGTCCGGCTGGACGCCCCCTGGCACCCGCTGAACAACACCGTCCCCTGGCTGCGGTCGGTCGTGGAGCGACAGAGCCTGCCCGGCTTCGCTCCCCGCATCGCCCTGCGGCTGACCGCCGCACCCGTCGACGACCCCGACCGCCCCGCCGGGGTCGGCACCCTCGAACAGGTCCTCGACGATCTCGACCAGCTGGAGCGCCTGGGCGCCGATACCGTCGTACTCGATCCGTACGACGGAGACCCGGAGGAGACCCGCACGCCCCGAGCGGCCTGGCGGGCGCTCGCCACCGTGGCCGACCACTGGAGGACACCCGCGTGATCACCGACGCCGACGAAACACTGTTGCGGCGCGCCATCGGTCTCGCCGCTCGCGCCGTGACCCTGGGCGATGCCCCGTACGGCTCCCTGCTGGCCGCCGAGGACGGCACCGTCCTTGCCGAAGCGCACAACACCGTGCGGCGCGACGACGACATCTCCGCCCACCCCGAACTGAAACTCGCCCGTTGGGCGGCCCGCGAACTCGATGCCGGGACGGCGGTCCGCACCACGATGTACACCAGCTGCCAGCCCTGCCAGATGTGCACGGGCGGCATCGTCCGCTCCGGCCTCGGCCGGGTCGTGTACGCGCTCTCCACCGAACAGCTCGTCGCACTCAACCCGGCCTCCGGCGCCTGGCCGGAGCTCCCGCAGGACGGCCCGGCCCTCTTCGCCGAGGCCCGTACCCCTGTCGAGGAGTACTACCGGCGGTGATCGACCAGTGGGCGGCACACCTACGGGCCGTCCCGCACTGGCGCGCAAACCTCGGGTCCTCGGCCGGTCCGCCCGCCCTCAGCCGAAGATGGCCTGCGTCTCCAGAAAGGCTTCCAGGCCGAAGCTGTCGAATTCACGGCCGAGGGCCCGACTGCTTGAAGCCACCGAAAGGGACGTCGGGTGCGTAGACGATCTCGTTGTTCATGACGGGGCCGGCCCGGACGCGTCGCGCCACGGCTCGGCTCGGCCCCGCGCCATGTCGCCGGTAGCGATGTGGGCGTGCAGGCCGTACGGACTGTCGTTGGCGATCGGGACGGCGTCCTCGTCGTCCTCGTAGGTGATCACGGCCAGAACGTGGCCGAAGATCTCCTCCCACGGCGGCCTCACGCCACGGGGCGCGGCCACCGCCCCGGCCGTCACGGGCGGCGTGACGGCCGGGGGCAGATCGAAGACCATCAATACGCTCCGGCGCAGGCGGGGGAGGTTCGTCCGGCGGCGGAACAGGCAGGTTTGACAGGACGCCCACGAATCCGTAGTGTTCTCCGAGCTGTCCGACGTGAGCGCCGACTCCGGTCGGTCCCCGGGCAGTCATTCCGCACCATCACTCAACAAGGCCCGACTTCCCGTCGTGTGCCTTTGCGTGTGTTTGTGTGAAATGAGGATTGCTCGTTCGTGAGAACAGCCCCGATTAGCGTCGGGGCCCGGCGGTCCGCTAATGTCTCACTCGTCGGAAGGGCCGCAACGGCCCGGAAGACAAGCCCCGCTGACTGGGAATCAGGCCCGAAAGGATCTGATAGAGTCGG
>NZ_JBSFVR010000266.1:0-10505 GCF_053592415.1 Streptomyces sp. NPDC002690
GCCCGACGAGTTGTGGGTGCTGTTTCGGCGGGTGGTGCCGCCAACGGAGGTCGTACGTCCGCAAGGTGGCGGCCGACGCCGGGCGGGTGACCGGGCGGGCCCGCAGCGGTCAGCCCATGAACTTCTTGAACTCGTCCGGCAGCTCGAAGTCCTTGCCCTGAGCGGCCTGGCCGGGCACGCCGAAGGCGCCACCCTGGGCCGCCGCCTGCTCACGGCGGTCCGCGGCGGCCTGCTCCTCGGCCTTGCGCTTCATCGGGTTACCGCTCTTGCGCTTGCCCTTGGCCTGCTTGATCTGCTTCTTCTGCCGGCCGGGACCACCACCCATGCCCGGCATCCCCGGCATTCCAGGCATCCCGCCGCCCTGGGCCATCCGCGACATCATCTTGCGGGCTTCGAAGAAGCGCTCCACGAGGTTCTTCACCGCGGAGACCTCGACGCCCGAACCCTTGGCGATACGGGCCCGGCGCGAGCCGTTGATGATCGTCGGCTCGGCGCGCTCCTTGGGCGTCATCGACTTGATGATCGCGGCGGTGCGGTCCACGTCGCGCTCGTCGATGTTGGCGATCTGGTCCTTGATCTGCCCCATGCCGGGCAGCATGCCGAGCAGCTTGGAGATGGAGCCCATCTTGCGGACCTGCTCCATCTGGGCCAGGAAGTCGTCGAGCGTGAAGTCCTTGCCCTTGCTCGACGCCAGCTTGGAGGCCATCTTGGCGGCCTCTTCCTGGCTGAACGTCTTCTCCGCCTGCTCGATGAGGGTGAGCAGGTCGCCCATGTCGAGGATGCGGGAGGCCATGCGGTCCGGGTGGAAGGCGTCGAACTCGTCGAGCTTCTCGCCGTTGGACGCGAACATGATCTGCTTGCCCGTGACGTGGGCGATCGACAGGGCGGCACCACCGCGGGCGTCACCGTCGAGCTTGGAGAGCACCACGCCGTCGAAGCCGACGCCGTCGCGGAAGGCCTCGGCAGTGTTGACCGCGTCCTGGCCGATCATCGCGTCGACGACGAAGAGGATCTCGTCGGGGCTGACGGCGTCGCGGATGTCCGCGGCCTGGCGCATCAGCTCCTGGTCGATACCGAGGCGGCCCGCGGTGTCGACGATGACGATGTCGTGGACCTTGTTCTTGGCGAACTCGATGGAGTCCTTCGCCACCTGCACCGGGTCACCGACGCCGTTGCCCGGCTCCGGCGCGTACACGGCGACACCCGCGCGCTCGGCGACGACGCTCAGCTGGTTCACGGCGTTGGGGCGCTGGAGGTCACAGGCGACGAGGAGGGGGCTGTGGCCCTGTCCCTTGAGCCAGAGGCCGAGCTTTCCGGCGAGGGTCGTCTTACCGGCACCCTGGAGGCCCGCGAGCATGATCACGGTGGGCGGGTTCTTGGCGAACCGCAGCCGCCGGGTCTCCCCGCCGAGGATGGAGACGAGCTCCTCGTTGACGATCTTGACGACCTGCTGGGCCGGGTTCAGCGCGCCGGAGACCTCGGCGCCGCGCGCCCGCTCCTTGACGTTGGCGATGAAGGCACGGACCACCGGAAGCGCGACGTCCGCTTCGAGCAGGGCGATACGGATCTCGCGAGCCGTGGCGTCGATGTCCGCCTCGGACAAGCGGCCCTTGCCCCGGAGGTTCTTGAAAGTCGCGGCAAGGCGGTCGGAGAGAGTATCGAACACGGCGCTCGTCGGTCCTCAGGGTCGGGGGCGTAACAGGTCGCCTCCTAGAGTATCCGGCCCGGGCGAGCGGCCGTCCTCGCCGGTGGCGATCGGTACGTACGGGGCGGGCGCGCGGCGGTCCGGGGTACGGGTGGAGGGCATGCCCCTCCCGTACCCCGGGCCGGAACGGGACGCTCAGCGCAGGGCGGCCTCCAGCGACTTCGCCACGGTGGCCGCCTCCTCGTCGGAGAGGACCGTCCCGTCCACGCGTGTGACGTAGACGGTGTCCACCGCGTTGGCGCCGAGCGTCGCGACGTGGGCCGAGCGCACCCGTACCGCGCTGTCCTCCAGCGCCCGGCCGATCCGGTGCAGCAGCCCCGGGGCGTCCTGGGCGCGGACCTCGATGACCGTGGCCTGCCGCGAGGCGGCGGAGGCCACCGTGACCCGGGGCGGCGGGGCCTTGATGCCTCGCCGCCGGGGATAGGCGGACTCCCGTTCGGCGAGACGGGCCTGGATGTCGAGCGCGCCGTCGAGCACCCGCAGGAGGTCGGCGCGGAGGCGGGAGACCTGCGGCAGCTCGCCGTACTCGGCGGCCACCCGCCAGCTGAGCAGGAGCAGGTCGGCGGATTCGCCCAGCTCGGTGGGGAGCTCGACGGCGCGCAGATCGGCGGCACGGACGGTGAGGCGGTGCAGGGCGAGCACCCCCGCGACGGCGGGCAGGACGCCGGGCCGGTCCGGGAGCGCGATGAGGAGTTCGACGCCGACCGGTCCCGGTTCGCCCGACTCGGAGGGCGGTTCGGGCTGGGTGTGCAGGGCGAGGACGGGTTCACCGGTGCGCAGCGCCTCGACGGCGAGGCGTTCCTGTTCGGCGTCGGGCACGGCGGGCCCGGGGTCGGCGGGAGCCTCCCCGGCCAGTACGGCGGCCACCCGTGCCACGAGGTCGTCGACGAGGGAGGCGCGCCAGGTGCTCCAGGCGGCGGGACCGGTGGCCAGTGCGTCGGCCTCGGTGAGCGCGTGGAGCAGCTCCAGGGTGGAGAGGGAGCCGACCGCCTCGGCGACCGCGGTGACGGTGTCGGGGTCGTCCAGGTCGCGGCGGGTCGCGGTCTCGATGAGCAGCAGGTGCCGGCGTACGAGGGTGGCGACCACGGCGACGTCGGCCTTGTCGAAGCCGATGCGGGTGGCCATGTCGCGGGCGATGACCTCGCCGGCCACGGAGTGGTCCCCGGGCCAGCCCTTGCCGATGTCGTGCAGCAGGGCGGCGACCAGCAGGAGGTCGGGGCGCCCGACCCTGCGGGTCAGGGAGGAGGCGCGGACGGCGGTCTCGACGAGGTGGCGGTCGACGGTCCAGGTGTGGACGGCGTTGCGCTGGGGGCGGCAGTGGACGCGTTCCCAGTCGGGCAGCAGCCGGGTGACGATGCCCTCGGCTTCGAGGGCCTCCCACACCGCGACGGTCGCCTCGCCCGCGCCGAGCAGGGTGACCAGTTCTTCGCGGGCCTCCGGCGGCCAGGGTACGGAGAGAGGCGCCGCCGCCCCGGCGAGGTGGCGGACCAGGTGGCGGGAGAGCGGGAGCCCGGACTCGGCGGCGGCGGCCGCCGCGCGCAGGGTCAGCACGGGGTCCCGCTCGGGGCGGGCGGAGCGGGCGAGGACGACCTCGCCGTCCGCCTCGACCACGCCTTCGGCGAGCGGGGTGCGTTCGGGGGCGGGTTTGGCGCCGCCGAGCATGGCGCGCAGGCGGGGGCGCATCGAGCGGGCGCGCAGCACGCGCTCGACCTCGCGCCAGGTGACGTCGGAGGCGTAACTGACGGTGCGGGCGGCCTCGTAGACCTGGCGGAGCAGAGCGTCGGCGTCGAGCAGGCCGAGCGCCCCGGCGACCTGGTCCTGTTCCTGGAGGGCGAGCCGGTCGGTGGCCCGGCCGGTCACCAGGTGCAGGGCGTCGCGGGTGTTGAGAAGGACGCGGCGGGCTTCGAGGAGTCCTTCGCGGGGAGCGTCGGCCACCCAGGAGGCGGCGACGGCGCGCAGGGCTGTGGCGTCGCGGAGGCCGCCGCGGGCCTCCTTGAGGTCGGGTTCCAGGAGGAATTGGAGTTCGCCCATGCGTTCGGCCCGCTCCTGGCAGAGCTCGTGGAGGGCGGGCAGCCGCTTGGGGGCCTGGTTGCGCCAGTCCGCGAGGACGTGGGTGCGCAGCGCGGTGACGAGGCCCGCGTCGCCGGCGACCGTGCGGGCGTCGAGCAGGCCGAGGTGGACCTTGAGGTCGTCACCGGCGGCCTTGCGCGCCTCCCCCGGGGTGCGTACCGAGTGGTCGAGCGCGAGGCCGAGGTCCCAGACGGGATACCAGATGCGGTCCGCCAGGGCGGAGACGGCCGCCGCGTCGGCCGATCCGTCGTGCAGCAGGACCAGATCCAGGTCGCTGCGCGGGGAGAGTTCACCTCGGCCGTAACCGCCGACGGCGACGAGGGCGGCGCCGCGTACCCCCGCGTGTTCGGTGGCGGCGGTGAAGAGGCCGTTCAGCCAGTCGTCGGTGAGGCCGGCCAGGGCCGAACGGCGCGGCGGCCCGGACCGCGTCTCCTGCTGGAGGAGGCGCAGCCGGGCCGCCGCGTAGCCGCTGGGTCCCGAGTCTTCGGTTTCGGTGGTCACTTCGGTACTCGTCACCCAGCTGCCTTCCGTTCTACGGGCGTCGGTGTCAGAGGGCGTCCGGGCCGCGTTCGCCGGTCCGTACCCGGACCGCCGTCTCGACCGGCACGCTCCAGACCTTGCCGTCACCGATCTTGCCGGTGCGGGCCGCCTTCACGACGATGTCGATGAGCTGTTCGGCGTCCTCGTCCTCGACCAGGACCTCGATGCGGATCTTCGGTACGAGGTCGACGGTGTACTCGGCACCGCGGTAGACCTCGGTGTGGCCGCGCTGGCGTCCGTAGCCGCTGGCCTCGGTCACCGTCAGCCCCTGGACGCCGAAGGTCTGCAGGGCCTCCTTGATCTCGTCCAGCCGGTGGGGCTTCACGACCGCCGTGATGAGCTTCATGCGTCCACCTTCTTGTTCGGAGCTGCCGGGGTGTCCAGGACCGGTGCCGCTGTGCGGGAGGCCGCACCTCCGCCGGCTCCACTGAAGTCGTAGGCGGTCTCGGCGTGCTCGACCTGGTCGATGCCGGAGATCTCGTCGTCCTCGGTGACCCGCATCCCGATCGTCTTGTCGACGAGGAAGGCGAGGACCGCGGACACCACCAGAGAGTAGGCCAGGACGGAGAAGACTCCCACGGCCTGCTTGCCGAGCTGGTCGAGACCGCCGCCGTAGAAGAGGCCCTTGGCGTCGGACTGGACTCCGCCGGTGGCGAAGAAGCCGATGAGCAGGGAGCCGACGACACCGCCGACGAGGTGGACTCCGACGACGTCGAGCGAGTCGTCGTAGCCGAACTTGTACTTCAGGCCGACCGCCATGGCGCAGAGGAGACCTGCGATGGCACCGACCGCGATGGCACCGAGCGGGCTGACGGCGCCGCCCGAGGGGGTGATGGCGACGAGTCCGGCGACGGCGCCGGAGGCGGCACCGAGGGTGGTGAAGGAGCCGTGGCGCAGCTTCTCGTACCCGAGCCAGGCGAGCATGGCGGCGGCGGTGGCGACCTGCGTGTTGACGAACATCACGGCGCCCACGCCGTCGTCGTTGCCGAGCCAGGAGCCTGCGTTGAAGCCGAACCAGCCGAACCACAGGAGACCGGCGCCGAGCATGACGAGCGGCAGGCTGTGCGGGCGCATCGGGTCACGCTTGAAGCCGACGCGCTTGCCGATCACGAGGATCACGCCGAGGGCCGCGGCACCGGCGTTGATGTGGACGGCCGTACCGCCGGCGAAGTCGATGACGCCCAGCTCGAAGAGCCAGCCGCCGGCGCCCCAGACCCAGTGGGCGACGGGGAAGTAGACCACGGTCACCCAGAGGGTGATGAAGAGCGCCCAGGCGGTGAACTTCACGCGGTCGGCGAGGGCACCGCTGATCAGGGCGGGGGTGATGATGGCGAACATCAGCTGGAAGACGGCGAAGACGTACACCGGGATGGTGTAGCCGTCCCAGAGCTCGTTCAGTCCGATGCCGCTGAGGCCGACGTAGTCGGACGACCAGCCGATGATGGAGCCGGAGTCGGTGCCGAAGGCGAGGCTGAATCCGTAGAGCACCCACAGGATCGTCACGATCCCGAGGCTGATGAAGCTCATCATCAGCATGTTCAGGCTGCTCTTGACGCGGACCATGCCTCCGTAGAAGAAGGCCAGGGCCGGGGTCATGAGCATCACCAGGGCCGAGCAGATGAGCATGAACCCGGTGTTGGCGGCAGACAGCTGAGGGGTGTCTGCGGCAAGCGTCGTGATGCCTGGGGGCATCGGCGTCTCCTCGTCGTCGGAGCGGCCGCGGCGTGCGGGGGAAGGCTGCGGGACCACTGGGAAAGGTGCGGGCCTTATGCGCCATGAGATTGGCGGAGCACCGTTTCCACGAATGCCGCTCGGTGTTTCGCCGCAGTGACGAAGCCGCCGGGAGTGTTACGTCGGCATGAACCCGGAGCGACGTAACCGGTGTCCCACCTACCATGCGGTCCATGCCGCATACGGTGCGGTTGAAGTGCCGCGACACGCGAACCGGCCACGGCGGCCCCCCGCCCACCTGGCGCCCTAGGCCTGTATGGGGCTGGCCCTGGAGCCTGTCGGTGGTTACGGGTCGGCCGCCGCGGCCGGTGGGCGCGGCGCCGGATCAGATCGCTTCGGCGGTCTCCGGCAACTGGTCACCGAGGGCCTCGGTGAGGTGCGCTACGTCGGCCACGTCCCCGAAGTCCCTGGCAGCGGCGTCGACGGTCTTGCGCAGACGGGTGTTGACCCGCTCGGAGCGGACCTTCTTGGCGACGGCGAGCGCCTGGCCGGCGAGCACCATCGACTTTTCGGGCTCGCGCTTGAGCAGATGGACGGTGGCCATGCCGATGAGGTTGAGCGCGTAACTGCGGTGGTGCTCGTCGTCCTCGGCGAACAGTTCGACGGCTCTGGCCATGGCGGGTTCGGCGAGCGAGGCGTACGTGGGGCTGCGGCCGGCGACATAGGCCAGGTCACGGTAGGAATGGGCGTTCTCGCCGTTGAGTTCGGCCTCGGAGAAGAACTTGATCCAGTCGGGCTCGGGCTCGTCGTCCAGACCTGCGTCGAGGAAGGTGTCCTCGGCCATGCGGACCGCTCGCTTGCACTTTCCGGGCTGGCCCATGTTGGCGTAGGCGCGGGCCTCCATCGCATACAGCATCGACTGGGTGCGGGCGGTCGCGCACTCCCGGCTGCCGTACTGCGCGAGGTGGATCAGCTCCAGGGCGTCGTCCGGGCGGCCGAGGTGGATCATCTGCCGGCTCATGCTGGAGAGGATGTACGAGCCGAGCGACTTGTCCCCGGCCTCCTTGGCCGCGTGCAGGGCGAGGACGAAGTACTTCTGGGCGGTGGGCTGGAGACCGACGTCGTAACTCATCCAGCCTGCCAGCTCGGCGAGTTCGGCGGCGCAGCGGAACAGCCGGACGGCGGTGGCGGCGGGCTGGGGCTCCTGCAACAGGTCGGTGACCTCGTGGAGTTGGCCGACGACGGCCTTGCGGCGCAGTCCGCCGCCGCACTGCGCGTCCCACTGGCGGAACATCGCCGTGGTGGACTCCAGCAGGTCGAGTTCGGGCTTGGAGAGGCGCGACGGGCGGCGGGCGGCGGAGGGCGATTCGGGTTCGGCCGGGCCGGTGGGGGCGACCGGCACCAGCCAGCGCTGCATGGGCTCGATCAGCGTGGGTCCGGCGGCGAGCTGGAGCGAGGAGCCGAGGAAGCCCCGGCGGGCGAGCATCAGGTCGCTGCGGGAGAACTCACTGAGCAGGGCGACGGTCTGCGGTCCCGCCCAGGGCAGGTCCACTCCGGAGACGGAGGGCGACGTGTGGGCGGTGCGCAGCCCGAGGTCCTCCACCGCGACGACGCTGCCGAAGCGCTCCGAGAAGAGTTCGGACAGGATGCGCGGGATCGGCTCGCGGGGCTGTTCGCCGTCGAGCCACCGCCGCACGCGCGAGGTGTCGGTGCTGATGTGGTGGGCGCCCATCTGGCGGGCCCGCCGGTTCACCTGGCGTGCGAGCTCGCCCTTGGACCAGCCGCTGCGCACGAACCATGATCCCAATTGCCCGTTGGGGCGCTTTCCGGCATTCGTATCGCCTGCGCCGCTGCCACTCACCGGAACGCCCCCATCTCGCCGAAACCTCTTCGCGCGAACCTCTGCCCAGCTGCCCAGAATGCCGTAACCCGGTACCGCCCGTACGGAAGTCGTCCGCCTTCGAACAAGAAAACGGGTTGCCACCGGCATACCCGCGGGTGCTCATACTTCCAGAGTCCGTGTACCGACGGTAATCCTACGATCACCCTCGCCGCGAGGGCGAATTCAGAAACGCCACCATTCGCCACCCCTTCGAATGAAGCTGTCCGGCACCGGGCGCGCTTGACTTGACAGGCGTCGAACAACAGGGGGCGCGAAGGAGTGCTTCGGGTTGCGCGGATCGGATCGTGCCACCCCCGAGTACTCCCGTGCGCCGCCCATTCGGGGGCGACCACCGGCGGGCCGCCGGACCGCGGGACCCCGCCGCCACGTAACCATCGGCGCGCCGGACCCGTTGGAGGGGGCATGGGCTTCACGATCGGCGGTATCCGTGAGCTGCGATCCGGATCGCGGCGGCGCCACCGCACTGCCGGGACGACCGCCGTGGCGGAGTACACCGGCCTGTGGGGATGGGCCGTCCGGCCCGGCGCCCGTGCGGGGACCGGCTCCCGCACCTGCTCCTGCGGCGACCGGCGCTGCGCCGCACCCGGCGCCCATCCGCTGGAGTCCGCCCGCGAGGTTCCCGCCGGAGCCTCCCTCGACGACGCGGCCTGCGCCTGGGCCGAGGTCCCGGGGGCCTCGATGATGCTGCCGGTGGGCCGGGCCTTCGACATCCTGGAGGTGGCGGAGGCGGCCGGCCGTCGGGCGCTGGTCCGGCTGGAGCGGATGGGGCTTCCGCTCGGCCCGGTGGCGGTGACCCCGGACGGCCGGGCCCAGTTCTTCGTCGCCCCCGGAGCCGCCGCCCAGCTTCCGGAGCTGCTGTACCGGATGGGCTGGGACGACGCCCCGCTCGATCTGCGCGCCCTCGGGCCCGGCACCCACATCACCGCGCCCCCCTGCGACGTCGGCGGCCTCGGCCCGGTCCGCTGGCTGCGCCCGCCGGCCCTCGACACGGCGACCGCTCCTCCGCCGGCCCGGCTGCTGCTCGGCACCCTGGCCTACAGCTGCCACCGCACGTAGAGGCTTCGAAGACGCCGATGGGCGGCGGCCCCCGGTCGGGGCCGCCGCCCATCGGCGTGCGTGCGGGGTGCGAGGAGCGGTCAGTCGCCGATCAGCGCGTCGACGAAGGCGCCCGGCTCGAACGGGGCCAGGTCGTCCGGTCCCTCGCCGAGCCCGATGAGCTTCACCGGGACGCCCAGCTCGCGCTGGACCGCGATGACGATGCCGCCCTTGGCGGTGCCGTCGAGCTTGGTCAGGACGATGCCGGTGATGTCCACGACCTCGGCGAAGACCCGGGCCTGGACCAGACCGTTCTGGCCGGTGGTCGCGTCGAGCACGAGCAGGATCTCGTCGAGCGGGCCGTGCTTCTCCACGACGCGCTTGACCTTGCCGAGCTCGTCCATCAGGCCGGTCTTGGTGTGCAGCCGTCCGGCCGTGTCGATGAGTACGACGTCCGCGCCCTCGGCGATGCCTTCCTTCACGGCGTCGAAGGCGATCGACGCGGGGTCGCCGCCCTCGGGGCCGCGTACCGTACGCGCTCCGACGCGCTCGCCCCAGGTCTGGAGCTGGTCGGCGGCGGCGGCGCGGAAGGTGTCCGCCGCGCCGAGGACCACGCTGCGGCCGTCGGCCACGAGGACCCGGGCCAGCTTGCCGGTCGTGGTGGTCTTGCCGGTGCCGTTGACGCCGACGACCATGACGACGCCCGGGGTCTCGGCGCCGCCCTCGGTCCTGACCTCACGGTCGAGGTCGGGGCCCAGCAGAGTGATGAGCTCTTCACGCAGCAGGGCGCGGAGCTCCTCGGGGGTCCGGGTGCCGAGCACGCGGACGCGTTCGCGCAGGCGCTCGACGAGTTCCTGGGTGGGAGCCACACCGACGTCGGCGGTGAGGAGGGTGTCCTCGATCTCCTCCCAGGTGTCCTCGTCGAGGTTGTCCCGGGACAGGAGCGTGAGCAGCCCCTTGCCGAGGGAGTTCTGCGAGCGGGCGAGCCGCGCGCGGAGCCGTACGAGACGGCCCGCGGTGGGCTCGGGTACGTCGAGGGCGGGAGCTTCGGCCGCGGCGGCCGGGGCTTCCTCGGCGGGGGCCTCGGCGTCCGGGAGACCGGCCTCCTCGATGGTGCGCCGCGCTTCGTCGCGCGGCGCCTCGGACTCCTCACCGACACGAGGTCCGGCGGGAGGAGTGATGGTCGGCGTGCTCGACGGCGCCGAGGGCGGCAGCTGCTTCTTCTTGCGGCTGCTGACCACGAGCCCGCTGATCAGGCCGACAGCGACCAGGGCGATGACTACAGCAAGGATGACGATTTCCATAACCCGTCCAGTATCGGCCACGGGCGGGGCCCGGGAGCTGCCTCGGACGGCCCTCCCGCATCCGATGCACCACTTTGCACCTTTTGGCGGTCATTGTGGTGAGCGGAGACACGGCGGAGAGGCGGCGGAGAAACAGCACGGCACGGCATCCGTACGGGGACACGGCACGGGCACCGCACCCGTGCGGCGCGGGAACGTCCGTCAACGGCCGGCCGCAGCAGGCGGACGACGTCTGGGAGGGCGAGTCCCTCCTGTACGTCCTGCGCGAACGCATGGG
>NZ_JBSFVR010000267.1:0-10481 GCF_053592415.1 Streptomyces sp. NPDC002690
CTGGAGAACGTCACCGACGAAGCGGGGGAACGATGAGCGCGACCGTGGCCGCCACGACCGACGAGCCCCGCCCTGCCCGAACTCGTCGGCGTGCTGGCCGCCGCGGCCGGGGACACCCGGCCGGAACCCCCGGGTGGCGGAACGGTTCTCCGTGAGGCGGCCTGCGCCTACTGGGCCCGGCGGGGCCTCGGCGGCGGCCCGGCGGACGTCGCGGCGGCTCCGGGCACCCAGGCGCTGCTGCTGGGGCTCATCGCCGCGCACGGCGGAGACGTCCTCATGCCCAGACCCTGCCCTGCGGCCTGGATTCCGCAGGCCCGGCTGCTCGGCCGGCCCGCCTACCACGTGCCGACCCCCGCCGAATGCGGCGGCGTGCCCGACCCGTACGCCCTGCTGGAGACCGTCCGCCGGGTACGCGCCGAGGGAGGTCGCCCCAGGCTGCTCGTGCTCTCCGTGGCCGACGACCCCACCGCCACCGTCGCACCCCCCGAACTCCTCCGTGAGGCGTGCGAGGCGGCCGTCGCCGAGGGACTCCACATCATCAGCGACGAGACCTGGCGCGACACCCTGCACCGGCCGCACGACACCGTGCTGCTCAGCCCCGCGGAGATGTGCCCCGACGACGTCACCGTCCTCACCGACCTCGCGGGTGCGCTCGCACCGGCGGCCTGGTCCGTCGCGGTGGCACGCTTTCCCGCCACCCGCCGGGGTGCCGTGCTCCGCGCCCGTACCCTCGACGTCCTCACCGCGCTGGGCGCCCTCGTCGCCACGCCGGTGGCCCGGGCCGCCGCACACGCCCTGCGGGAGCCGGAGGCGGTCACCTGCCGCATCCGGCAGGCCGCACGGCTCCAGGGACAGATCGCCGCCGCCGCCCACCGGGCCGTACTGGCGACCGGAGCCCTGGCGAGACCTCCGCAGGCGGGCCGGCACCTCTACGCCGACCTCGGGCCGCTGCGCACCCGGCTGGCCGAGCGCGGGGTGACCGACTCCATGGAACTGGAGGAGTACCTCACCGGCCGGCTGGGTGCCCCGACCCCGGGCGGTCACCGGTTCGGGGACGAGCTGGGGGCGCTGCGGGCACGGCTGGGGACCGGCGGCCTCGTGGGGACGACGCGGGACCAGTGGGCCGCGTCCCTCACGGCGGCGGCGCCGCTGGAATTGCCGCACGTCGCGAACGCGCTGAGCATGTTCGCAGCGGCTTTCGACGAACTCCGGTGACGGGAGATTCCGCGATGACCGAACGGACCGGGCCTGTCCGCACCGACGCGGACCGGCAGCCCCGAGGAGAACCTGGCGCGCGGACCGGGAACCCGCCCGCCGGGGAGCGCGTCTGGCCGAAGACCTTCGCCGACCGGCTCACCGCGCCCCTGCCGGGAATCAGGGCCATGACCCGGCTGGTCCGCGAACGCTCCCTGCGCCCGGACGCCGCGGGGCTCCGGGGCGTCCACCTGCTGCCGTTCGACCCGGCGCCGCTGCCTCCGCCCGGCCGGGACGCGGTCACCTGGGCCGGGCACGCCAGCTGGATCGTGCGCATCGGAGGGCTGAACGTCCTCACCGATCCCGTGTGGTCCCGGCGCATCCTCGGCACTCCGGCCCGGATCACCCCGGTGGGCGTGGCGTGGGAGACCCTCCCGACCGTGGACGCGGTCGTCGTCAGCCACAACCACTTCGACCACCTGGACGCCCCGACGATCCGCAGGCTCCCGCGCGACACACCCGTGTTCGTGCCGGCGGGACTCGCCCGGTGGTTCAGGCGGCGCAAGTTCACCCGGGTCACCGAACTCGACTGGTGGGAGACGGCCGAACTTCGGGGCGTGCGCTTCGCGTTCGTCCCCGCGCACCACTGGTCGCGGCGGACCCTCTTCGACAC
Source organism: Streptomyces sp. NPDC002690 (assembly GCF_053592415.1). Lineage (NCBI taxonomy): Bacteria > Bacillati > Actinomycetota > Actinomycetes > Kitasatosporales > Streptomycetaceae > Streptomyces > Streptomyces sp. NPDC002690. The sequence goes on from NZ_JBSFVR010000267.1 coordinate 1,868, forward strand.
CTGCCGCTCTCTCTGGGGCGGCTGGGTCCTCACCGACACGACGAACGCCCAGGGGACGCCGGGACGGAAGGTCTACTTCGCCGGGGACACCGGGTACGGCCACTGGTTCCGGGAGATCGGCCGCCACCACCCGGGCATCGATCTGGCGTTGCTGCCGATCGGCGCGTACGCGCCCCGGTGGTGGCTCGCCGACGTGCACACCGACCCCGAGGAGGCGGTGCGGGCGTACGAGGACCTCGGCGCCAAGGCCATGGCGCCGATGCACTGGGCGACGTTCCTGCTCTCCGCCGAGCCCGTGCTGGAGCCGCTGGTGCGGTTGCGGGCCGCCTGGCAGAACGCGGGCCACCCGCGCGAGCGCCTCTGGGACCTGCCCATCGGCGGCTCGCGCGCGCTCGGCGACCCCGCCTGACCTCCCGTACGGCCGGGTGCGGCCCGGTGCGTCCCGGTGTGGCCCCGGGCGTCAGCCCCAGACGCGCTCCGCGTAGGCGGCGAAGTTCCGGCCGAGGATCTTCTCGATGCGCCCGGAGCCGTAACCGCGCTTCTCCAGCAGCCGGATCAGCTCGCGGAACTGGTTCACGCCGCGCAGGTCGACCACGAACGGGTAGGTGTCGGCCCGTTCACCCGCGGCGCCGACGCCGGCCGCCCGGCGTTCGGCCACGTGCGCCGCGAGGGTGGCGGCGTAGGCGTCCAGATCGTCGATGGCGGTGACCGGTCCGTCGGTGCCTATGCCGACGGCGTCCTCGCCGCAGACGTTCACGGCGTGCGCGATGTGCTCGACCACGTCGGCGGCCGTGGCGTGCCCGGTGGCGTTGAGGAAGGGCATGAAGTAGATGCCGACGAAGCCGCCCCGCCCGGCGACCAGTCGCAGTTCCTCGTCGGTCTTGTTGCGCGGCAGGTCGGTGACCGCCCTGCACCCCGTGTGGTTGATGGAGACGGGCCGGGCGGAGATCCGGGCCGCCTCCAGGCAGGTGTTCTCGCCGCTGTGCGAGAGATCCACCATCATGCGCGCCTCGTTGACCGCCTCGACCACCTCGCGGCCGAACGGGGTCAGACCCCGGTTCTCCGGCGCCATCGATCCGTCGCCCAGGTGGTTCGCCTGGTTGTACGTCAACTGGAAGACTCGGACACCGCGTTCCTGGAAGGTGGCGACACGTCCGAGGTCCTCGCCCACGGCCACGCCGTTCTGGAAACCGTAGATCACCCCGATCCGTCCCTCGTCCTTCGCGCGGTACAGGTCGGACGCGGTACGGACGTGGAGCAGGTCACCCGGATGCGCGGCGATCAGCCCGTCCCACACGTCGAGTTCGTGCAGGGTGTGTTCGTACGGAGGCATGTCGCCCATCACGTACCCGAGGGTGATGTTGACGGCGTTCATCCCCGAAGCGCGCGCTTCGGCGATGGCCCGGCCGTCGACGGCCAGCTCGTCGATGGTCTGCAGGAGCTGGCCCGCTCCCTCGGCGGCTTCGGGGGCGTTGGGGTTCTGCAGCTCACCCAGGGCGTTGACGATCAGCATGTCGTGGACGGAGGCGGTGGTCATCGGCCGTTCGTGCCTTCCGGGTTCGGGGTCGCGTCGGTTGTGTCGGACGTGGGGGTCGCGTCGGTCGTTCCGGCCGTTCCGGCCGTGTTCGCCGCCGTGGCGTTCTCCTGGTCGAACTCCGCGCGTTCGAAGCGCAGTCCGCGCTTCACCACCGTGGTGACGGTGCGCAGATTGCGGATGTCCGCCAGCGGATCGTCCGTCAGCACGACGAAGTTGGCCAGCTTGCCCTCGGCGACCGTGCCCATGGAGTCCTCCGCGCCCATGCTGCGGGCCCCGACCAGAGTGGCCGACCGGATCGCCTGCGCGGCGGGCATGCCGCACCGCTCCACCAGGAAGACCAGTTCGTCGTGGACCGAGGGGAAGGGATGACCGGGAGCGGTCTCGTAGTCGGTGCCCGCGCTGATCTCGACCCCCGCTCCGAACGCCTGCGCCGTGAGGGCTGCCGACAGCTCCGCGTTGTCCCGGGCCCGGGCCTTCTCCTCGGGGGTGTCCGCGTCGTCGGCGAGCCAGTCCCAGAGCGTGTTCGTGGCGTCGAGCACCGTGCCCCGCTCCCGCATCCCGGCGAACAGCCCGGCCATCTCCGGATCGTCGCCGGCCAGGAAACGGTCCCGGTCCACCGGCGGCTTGTCCTTGTACGTGGTCAGTGCCCGCCCGGCGAACTCGTGCACCAGCAGGTGGACATGGGAGACCGAGTCCACCCCGGCATCCACCACCTCGGCGGGGGAAGCGGGGAACACCGCCGCGTGCGCCCACACGGCCAGCCCCTGCCGGTGCGCCTCGGCGGTGATCGCCGAGACCAGCGAGCCCGGCAGGTCCGCGTAGATCTTGACGGCGGTGGCGTACGTGCCGGCGGCCCGGGCGACGGCCAGCGGCAGGTCGGTCTCCTCGGTGATGGCCTGCATCCACGGCACCTGGCCGGGCACCGCGCCCTGCGAGACCTGCCAGGTGCGCGGGTCGTCGAAGAACCCGGGTCCGGCGGTCAGGGCCGCGTAGTGGATGTCCGGGCCGGGGATCTCCCCGACCAGCGTGGCGCGTGCCAGGTCGGCGATGTGCCGCAGGTCGTCGGCCATGTCGCGGATCGCCGTGACGCCGCCGTAGACCTGGCGGCGCAACGCCGCTTCGGCGACCGGGCGGTTGGGTGGGGTCGCGATGTGCTGGTGCGAGTCGATCAGTCCGGGCACCACGAACGCGCCCTGCAGGTCGACGACTTCGGCCTCCGCGAGGAGGGCTACGGAGATCTCGCCGTCCGGCGCGACCGTCCGGATGTGCTCACCGTCCACCACGATCGAGGTGGACGGCCGCGCGGCACCGCCGGTGCCGTCGACCAGCGTGGCCCCCCGGTACAGCACCACGGTTCCCTTCGCCGGGGCGGCGAAGGGGGCGGGAGCGCCGACATCCTCGTGAGCCATCGGGTCACACCTCTCCGTCATGGCCGCACCGGCGGCCTGGCTGATTACAACTGTTGTCATGCTGGTTCCGTCTGTGGAAACGTACGCTACCGTCCTTACTCCCGTGATCGGCAAGGGTTTGCCGTAAGGAGTCCCGGGGGGATTCGACTTGAGGAGAGGGGTGGGACCGGGGATGCCCAAGTCCGCCAGTTCGGCCGTCGACAAGGCCCTGGACCTCGTGGAAGCGGTCTCGCGGTCCGAACGTCCGCTCAGGCTGAGCGAGATCGCCGACGAGGTCGGGCTGCACCGGCCGACCGCCTACCGGGTACTCGCCGACCTGGTCCGCCGGGGCTGGGTGCTGCGCTCCGGCGACCACTACCTGCCGGGTGCCGCCGCGCTCCGGCTCTCCCGCACCGCCGCCGCCAACTCCCTGGTGACGCTGGCCCGTCCGATCCTCGAAGCGCTCGCCGACCGCACCGGCATGATGGTCAACCTCCAGGTGCTGGAGCACGACCGCTCGCGGGTGCTCGACGCGGTCCGGCCCGCCCGGCTGGAGATGATCAGCCTGCTCACCGACCGGACGCTGCCCGTGCACCGGTTCGCCGGGCCGCTGGCGCTGGTCGCCGCGCTGCCGCCCGCGGCTCGCGCCCCCTATCTGAGGCCCGCCGCGGAGGCCGGACACCCGCTGCAGGGGCCCGAAGGACTCCTCGGCGACCTGGCCACGGTGGAGCGCACCGGGTTCGCGGTGGAGCGCGGCCGTAACGAGGCGCTGGTCGCCTCCGTCGGCCGCGCGGTCCTCGCGGGTCCCGGCCGGCCGCTCTGCGCGCTCACCGTGGTCGGACCCGACGCGGAGTTCGACGAGCCGACACTGGGTGCGCTGTGCGAGGCGCTGCGGAACGCCACCGCCGCCGTCGCGGAGCTGTTGGGCGTGGACGCGGGGACGGCCGGGGAACCCGGGCAGCGGACGGACGGGGAAGAGAACGCATGACGGACGACGTGCTCGTACTGGACGCGGCGCGCACCCGCGCCGGGCTGGACCCGGACCGGTTGGCCCAGGCGCTCACCCACGCGCTCGTCGCGGTGGCGCGCGGGACGGTGTCCGCGCCACCGAGGATCGCCGCCGAAGCGCCGGCCGGCCTGCTCGGCGTGATGCCCGCGCACGTCCCCGGCCTCGGCCTCGCCGCCAAACTGGTCTCCGTCTTCGCCGATCCCGCCGTCCCCGGGCGCAGCTCCCACCGGGGCGTGGTGGCCCTGTTCGACGAGAAGGACGGCCGGCCGCTGGCGGTGATGGACGCCGAGAGCATCACGGCCGTACGCACCGCCGCCACCGCGACGCTCGCCCTGCGCACGCTGGCCGGCCCGGACGTGAACCGGATCGCCGTGCTCGGCACCGGCGTGCAGGCGGCGGCCCAGCTCGATCTGCTGGCCCGCCAGTACCCGGACACCCCCGTCGTGGTCGGCGGCCGGGACCCGGAGCGCGCCCGCTCCCTCGCCGCCCGGCACCCGCGCGCCACGGCCGGCACCGTCGAGGGCGCCGTGCGGGGATCAGGCGCCGTGCTCTGCTGCACCGGCGCACGTGAACCGGTGATCCGCCGTTCCTGGCTGGCCGAGGGCGCCCATGTCGGCTCGGTCGGCGGCTCGCACGGACCCGAACTCGACGGGCCGACCGTGGACGAGGGCTCGCTCTTCGTCGAGTGGGCCGGAGCGGTCACCGCCCCGCTGCCCGCCGGTGCCCACGAGCTCCAGGGCCTGCCCCCCGGCCGGGCCACCCTCCTCGGCGAGGTCCTGGACGGCAGCCACCCGGGCCGCCGCGGTGCCGCCGAGCTGACGGTCTTCAAATCCACCGGGCACGCCGCGCTCGACGTGGCGGCGGCAGCCGTCGCGTACGCCGGGGCGCGGGAGGCGGGACGGGGCGTCAACCTCACGTTCTGACGGGGCGGGCCGGGGCGGCCCGGGCCGGGCGGGGCTCGGTGACTCCGTCAGTGCCCGAACCGTGCCCGCAGGCCGCGCCACCCGGCGGGCACGCCGCTGATCAGCAGCGTCAGCGCCACCGCGGCCACCACCCCCTGCCACGGCTCGGGGAAGAGCGAGCCGCCCAGGATGCCGATCAGCTGATACGTGGCCGCCCAGGCCAGGCAGGCCGGAACATCGCCCCGGGCGAACCGGTGCAGCGGCATCTCGCCCAGCAGGCACGCCAGCATCACCGGTATCCGGCCCGCCGGGACCAGCCGCGACAGGACCAGCACCGTCACCCCGTTCTCGTCCAGCTTCCGCTGCGCCTGCGCCAGCCGCTCCGGGGCGGCCCGGTCGGTGATGACTTTCAGCCATTTCGACCCGTTCTTCGACCGGACTCCACGCTTGCCGAGCCAGTACAGGCAGATGTCGCCGAGGAACGCGGCGGTGGCCGCCGTCAGGAAGACGAACAGCAGCGAGAACGGCGAGGACTGGTGGAACGCCACCACGCCCGCCGAACTCACCAGCGCACCCGTCGGCACCACCGGCACCAGCGATCCCAGCGTCACCAGCGTGAAGAGCGTCGGATACCCGACGGCCTGCTGGGTCCCCTCGGTCGGCAGGTGCGCCAGTTGGTCCATGATCACCGGCGGACCTCCGGCAGGACCCGTTCGCCGTGCGCCGGGAGATGGACCGCCACCTCCGGCGCCAGCAGCGCCGCCTGGCGCGCGAACTCGGCGCCGGGGGAGTGGAACTCGTGCGGGCGGACCCCGTCCATGCCGATCGGCCAGAACGTGCCCCAGTGGACCGGTACCGCCGAGCGGGGGGCGAGCCGGGCCAGGGCCTCGGCGGCCCGGGCCGCGTTCAGATGGCCGGGACCCAGATGGGGCCCCCAGCCGCCGACCGGCAGCAGCGCCACGTCCACCGGGCCCACTTCCTTCGCCATCTCCTCGAACAGACCGGTGTCCCCCGCGAAATACGTGCGCGCCTCGCCCTCCACCACGTAACCCAGCGCCGGAACACGCTGCGGGCCGACCGGGAGGCGCCTGCCGTCGTGCTCGGCCGGTACCGCGCGGACGGTCACCCCGCCGATCCGCACCGTGTCGCCGGGCCCCACCTCGGTGATCCGCAGGTCCCGCCTCCGCCGCACCACCCGCAGACCGGGCACCGCGCGGACCGTACCCTCGGGCACGATCACCCGGGTGCCGGAGTCGACCCGGGCCAGTGACGGCAGGTGCAGGTGGTCGGAGTGCAGGTGGGAGACGAGGACCACGTCGGCCACCGCCGCCGAGGCAGGCGGAACCGCGCCGGAGCGGCGGCGCAGATGCGCGAACCGGCGCACGAAGAGAGGGTCGGTCAGCACCCGCACGCCGGAATCCTCGATCGTGCAGGTGGCATGTCCCCACCAGGTGACCTCCACCGGTGCCCCGCCTCCTCTTCCTCCGGCTTTCGTACCGGCGTTCCGCGCTCGGCACGCTCCGACGAGCCGGTACGAGCCTATGCCTCCCGCAGCGGGCGCCGATCCGGGGTCTGCCCCCTCCCGCGGGGCGTACACCTGTGCCTGCGGACCGGACCGTGAACCTCCGGGGAGGGCTGTGCGAAGCTGGTGGGCGGGCCCTGGAGGGTGTCCCGGGGCACGCCTTGGACCGGCCGGCCCGATGTACGGAAGGCGGAGCGGGCGTGGGAGCCGGGCGATGGCGCAGGGCTGGTGGTGCCCTGCTGCGGGTGGTGGCCGTATGGGCGGTCTCCGCCCTGACGATGCTCGCCCTCGCCGGAATCCTCCCCGACTTCCAGCTCCAGTCCGACGACGGCGACACCATCACCAAGACCGCGTTCACCGCGGCCTGGGGAGCGGGCGCCTTCGGCCTGCTCTCCGCCCTCGTCTGGCCCGTCGTGGTCAGAGCCCTGCTGGTGGTCCCCGCGCTGGTCCTCGGCGCGCTGGTCTTCTTCCTCAACGGCTCCCTGCTGCTCGTGGCCCTCTGGCTGATCCCGGACGGACGCGGCACCGCGAACCCGGAGACCGCCGTGGCCGTCGCCGCGGTGATGTCCGCCGTGGCCTCGGCGACCTCGACCGCCCTCGCGGTCCGGGACGACGACGCCTACCGGCGGCGGCTCTCCCGCCTCGCCGACCGGCGGCGCAAGCGGGGCCCCGGCGGCTTCGGGGACGGCCGGAGCGGACCGCCCGGCACGGTCTTCATCCAGCTCGACGGGGTCGGCCACGACGTCCTCACCAAGGCCGCCGCCGGCGGGCTGATGCCCACCGTGGCCGGCTGGCTCGCCGACCCCGGCGGCCACCGGCTCACCCCCTGGCGCACCGACTGGTCCAGCCAGACCGGCGCCAGTCAGCTCGCCCTCCTGCACGGCTCCAACCACGACGTACCGGCCTTCCGGTGGTACGAGAAGGAGACCGGCACCGTGATGGTCTCCAGCCGCCCCGCCAGCGCCCTCGAACTCCAGCGCCGGGCCATCGCGCGCACCCACGACGCCGGTCTGCTCTCCCTCGACGGGGCGAGCCGGGGCAACCTCTTCAGCGGGGGAGCCGACCAGCTCGCCCTCGTCCTCTCCATGGCCGGGCGGTTCGGCAAGGGCCGCAGGTCGCGCGCCGGCTACTTCGCCTACTTCTCCGACCCGGCCAACGCCGTCCGTACCGCGCTCTCCTTCGTCGCCGAGGTCGGCCGCGAGATGGGCCAGTCCACCCGGTCGAGGCTGCGCAGGGAGCACCCGAGGATCAAGCGCGGCGGCCTCTACCCGTTCATACGGGCCTTCGCGACCGTCGTCGAACGCGACGTCGTGGTCGCCGCCGTCATCGGCGACATGTTCGCGGGACGGACCGCCGTCTACGCCGACCTCGTCGCCTACGACGAGGTGGCCCATCACTCGGGGCCGTACAGCCGTGACGCCGACAAGGTCCTCGCCCGGCTCGACCGCTCCCTCGCCCTCATCACCAAGATCACCGAGCACACCCCGCGCGCGTACCGGATCGTGCTCCTCTCCGACCACGGCCAGAGCGTCGGGGAGACCTTCGCCGGACGGTACGGGCTGACCCTGAAGGACCTCGTACGGGCGGGCTGCGGCCTCCCCGTACCCCGGCGGGCCCAGCGCACGCTCAGCGCGTCCGAGGCCCGCGACGCGGTGCGCATCGCGCTCCACCGGCCCGTGCAGGAGACGGAGGCCGAGCCCGCCGCCCTCGCCGCCTCGGACCCCGTCGTGCTCGCCTCGGGGAACCTCGGGCTGATCTCGTTCCCCGGCATCGAGGGCCGCGCCTCCCGCGAGGAGCTCGACCGCCGCCACCCCGCCCTGCTCAGGACCCTGGCGAACCACCCGGGGATCGGCTTCCTGCTGGTCCGCAGCGAGGAGCACGGCTCGGTCGTCCTCGGAGCAGGCGGGGCCGAGGTGCCGGTGGCGGACCTGCGGGACGACGAGGGACCGCTCACCGGCTTCGGTCCCGGTGCGGCGGACGCGGTACGCCGCACCGACACCTTCCCGCACGTCGCCGACGTGATGGTGAACTCGATGTACGACCCCGCGACGGGGCAGGTGCACGCCTTCGAGGAGCAGATAGGTTCGCACGGCGGGCTCGGCGGCCCGCAGTCACGGCCGGTCCTGCTGTGGCCGAGCGGCATGACCGATCCCCACGACGCCAGCGATGTCGGGCACTGCTGGACCGTCCGCGACTGGACATGGCTCCACCTCGTCCATGCCGAACTCGACGCGGGGCGTTTACTCCCGCCTGCAG
>NZ_JBSFVR010000268.1:0-10466 GCF_053592415.1 Streptomyces sp. NPDC002690
CGGCACCGCCGGTGCTCCCGCGAACACCTTCCCCAACCCGCCCGAGACCACCTTGGCCACCACCCCGGTCTCCCGTGACGTGCCGTATCTGTACGCACGAGCCCGCCGAGAATACGCGCCGCGGTGAGGTATTCCTTCGCGTCGAAGAACAACTGCGCGCGGTTCCAGCGGTCGGCGGCCGTGCCGAACTCGTAGTAGTTCTCAGTCATGCTGTTCCTCCTCTGCTGCCGGCCGGGCGGCTGTTCGAACCTCCCGCCGGGTGCTGGGGACAACATACCGTGATGGTTGAATATTCCACTAAATAGGTGAGGTGGCGGTCGCGCTTCCGGCCCCACCGCCCGGCCGGAGCGCAATAGGTTGACCACCATGAGCAACCTCGATCGCCAGGCCACGCTGTCCGTCTGCGGAGGACGGGGCTTCGTCGTCGCCGAACCGGTACGTGAACTCCTCACCCCGCGCCACGTACGACTGGGCGAGTCCACCGAAGTCCGCCGGCTGCTGCCCAACCTCGGCCGCCGCATGATCGGCGCCTGGGCGTTCGTCGACCACTACGGCCCCGACGACATCGCGGACGAGCCCGGCATGCAGGTTCCGCCCCACCCGCACATGGGACTGCAGACCGTGAGCTGGCTGCACGAGGGCGAGGTCCTGCACCGCGACGGCCTCGGCAGCCTCCAGACCGTACGCCCGAGGGAGCTGGGGCTGATGACGTCGGGCCGGGCCATCAGCCACTCGGAGGAGAGCCCGAAGGATCACGCCCGCCTCCTGCACGGCGCCCAGCTGTGGGTGGCCCTTCCGGAGGCCCACCGGCACGTCGAACCCCACTTCCAGCACCACACCGACCTGCCCATGGTGACGGCCCCCGGACTCGCCGCCACGGTGATCCTCGGCGAACTCGACGGGGTCACCTCGCCGGGGACCGCCTACACCCCGATCGTCGGCGCCGACCTCGCCCTCACCGCGGGCGCCGAGGCCCGCCTGCCGCTCGACCCGGACTTCGAGTACGCGGTCCTGTCGATGTCGGGCGAGGCCCATGTCGACGGCGTGCCCGTACTCCCCGGATCGATGCTCTACCTCGGCTGCGGCCGTACCGACCTGTCCCTGCGCGCCGACTCCGACGCCGGACTCATGCTCCTCGGGGGTGAACCGTTCGCGGAGGAGATCGTCATGTGGTGGAACTTCATCGGCCGATCCGGCGACGAGATCGTACAGGCGCGGAACGATTGGGAGAAGGGTTCGCGGTTCGGTGAAGTGCACGGCTACGACGGTGCCCGCCTGCCTGCCCCGAAACTGCCCACCACGCCGCTGAAGTCGCGCGGGCGAGTGCGCTGACCTGGGGAAACCTATTGCCGGGTTGGACGCTATCCCGCTGACGGCCGTCATGCTGAGGCACTCGGCCCGCGCTCTGTTCTGTGCTCGGGCTCGGAGTCTGCTGAGATCGAGAGGAAGCGTGTCGAGCCTCGTGTTCGGTCATGTGCGTCAGGGTTCAATCGGATCGATGCTGACCTTTTGCTGACTTTCCTGACTACTGGTCAGGTGATGGTGGGCGCCGTCTGCTGTCTGGAGGCGGGATGCCGAGCCCAGGTGGAGTCGCCCGGTGAACTCCGGCGCACCCGCAGACTCGGTCCGGCACAAATCGGCGCGATACTCGGACTTCCCGCTTGCACCGCAGACACTTGGTCGGGCCAGATGGGGAAGCAGCGAGCGGCTCGGGAGAAGTACTACACGGCGATCCGGCGCGACATGGAGCTGCCGCCCGGGCACTCGGGGCAGTGGCAGCTCCCGCCGACTCAACCTGCCTGAGTCACGACAGAGCGATCTCGAACTGAGGGCCGTCGCAAATGCCGGAGAGCAAGTTCGGCTGCTGCGCCGTTCGAATCCTTTGGCGCGCTTGCTGTCTTCCGAAGTGGTGAACATCTGGTGTCCATGCTCAGGTTCTGGCACAAGTTCTGTGACGCGGGCGCAGGTTTTGCGATGCCCACGTTCCTTAACAGATGCCGTCGTCAGGTCGTTCGTCTTCGGGCGTGCGTCGAAGCCGCGACACGCCGAAAACGGCTCCAAGGGCCCCGCCCGCGAGAGCCGCCACCCCTGCCCACATGTCGCTGCCCGAGAATCCCGCAATGAGCAAGCCGGCCAACAGGGCGCCGATCAGCAGTTACATGACCGTGAAGAAGCCCGCAGCAAGGTATGGGCTCCTCAGCGGTGGCAGGCTACCGCTCACCTTCCCGCTCCCACGTTGATGTTCCCAGCGCACAGGCCGGTAACGGTGCGGCTGTTACAGGTATCCATCCGTGTGACGTCCGCGCTTCGACGGCACCGTTGCATGAGCTCCTCACGTCCCAGTCAGTCTGTCCTCCTCCCGAATGTCCCGGAACAGCCGCGGCAGCCCCGCCCCGACGAGAGTGACTGCGTCACAGAAGTTGAGCCAGAGCCCGTCGGACGGCAGCAGTTGTGCGTGAGTTCGGGAGTCGGTTAGCGGTCGCCTTGGAAGGAGATGTTCACGAGTTCTGACAGCGCCGCTGTGCCGCCGCGGCGTGAGGAAAAACGCTGTGCCTTGGGTAGGGGTATCCGTAGGGTTCCTGCATGGACGACCCCATACTCACCGCCCGTGAACTGGTGCGGGACCGGTTTCGCGCCGCCCGAGCAGCCTTCCTCGCTGGCAGCGTGCTCACCGACCGCCGGACGCCCACCTCCGATCTGGACATCGTGGTCCTCTTGGACGGGCCGCCCGCACCCAGCCGGGAGAACCTGGTCTACCGCGGCTGGCCGGTGGAGCTGTTCGTGCAGACTCAGGCGGTCTGGCACCGCTTCGCCGACCAAGAGACCGCGAAGCGGAGTTCGCCGTTGCTCGCCATGTGTTCCGACGGCATGCTCCTGGTGGACAGGGACGGGCTGGGCGCTTCGCTCCAAGCCGAGGCGCGAAAGCGTTGGGCTGACGGCCCGCCCCCACTCTCGGACCGCGAGCGGGACTACCAGCGGTACATCCTGACCGACCTGCTCGACGACCTGCGTGGCTGCGCAGACCCGGCCGAGCAGGTGCACTTGGTCGCGCACATGCTGCAGCGAGCGTCGGAGCTGGTCCTGCTGGTTGGCGGGCACTGGCTCGGCGGAGGCACATGGTTGTCGCGGCGACTGGCGGCGGCCGACCCCGGGCTGCACCGCGCGTTGACTGAGGCCGCCGCGCAGGCGGTCGCCGGGGACACAAGCGCCTTCGCCGCGGCCGTGACGGAGGTGCTGGACCGAGCCGGCGGCCCGCTGGGGGACGGGTACGCCATCCGATGAGTCGGTGGGGCGCGGTACGCCGCCATAGGGGACACGACCCTGAGGTGGCTGCAGTTGGCTACGGCGGCAGCTTCCTCGCCCCCGGCCAGATCGAGTCCACGTGACCAGGGTCTTTCACCAGAAGCATCCCAATGCTGCCCCGGCAAGTACCCCAGTGCTGTCGAAACTCGTGAACATCACCCACCGCGGAAGCGGGGCGCCTCCCAAGCTCGTGAACAACTGACTTCACGACTCGTGCTCATGAACAAGGCCACCGGCCGGACCGCGGCACCCGCCCCCTCGCTGCATACTCTCTCGGCCCAGCGAGTCTCCCTCCGGTCCGGCAGCCCTCACCGCGGTGGCCGCGGAGCGGCTGTGCTGTCCTTCTTCGCCGGACGCCGTGGGGCGCACCCACCCAACGTCCGCGCCTCCTCTACCGGTCTACCTCGTGCGGGGTTCCTCCACGGGGTGCCGGATCGCGCAACCTGGCTTCCACCTGTCCGTCGACCAGCCTGGTCTCGAAGGCCGGCTGGGGAGCGGTGGCGGGGCCACCGATGTTCCAGCCGTCCGTCAGGCGGAAGACGCTGCCGTGCCACGGGCAGCGCACGCAGCCGTCACCGACGGTGCCGGCGGAGAGAGGGCCGCCCATGTGGCTGCAGGACTCGGCGAGGACGTGAACGTCGTCAGCGGCTCCGCGCACGACGACCACGGGCACGTCGTCGATGAATCGTCGGGCCGGTCGGTCGGGGGTGAAGTCCGACAGGACACCGACGGTGTGCCAGCCGGGCGCGACAAGATTGGTCACCGCTTCGGCATGGTTGGCGCCCGATGCCTGCCGGTACGCCATGTGACCGCCGATCGCACCCCCGATCCCGACCACGGAGAGCCCCGCGAAGCCGAGGACTCTGCCCCGCGCAGTACGACCGCGCAACCGGGCGACGAACGAGGTGCCGTACAGCACCACGGCGGTCACGTTCACCGCCGCGTGGGCGAGTCCGACACGTTGCTGCCGGGGTGACTGCTCGGCCCAGTCCACCCAACCGCTCATGGCGGCGGGGGCGGCGGCCGCGATCCCCACACCGATCAGCGCGTGCGCCGCACGCCGGCTACCGGGAAGGCAGTCGAGTACCGCGGCGGAAAGCCATGTGCCGAGGGGGGCGTGCGCCAACAGAGGGTGAAGGGGGTGGCCGAGCCAGCGGCCGTGCAGTACGTCCCTCCAGGGTCCGAGCGGGATCCCCCGGATTTCGGTACGGAGGAGTTCGATGGGTCTGTCGAGCGCGGTGGCTCGTTCGAGGCGGTCCATGCCGCGGAGGATGCGACCGGGCCCCCACGGGGAGGGCAACAAACGCCTCACTGCCCAGAGGAAGGTGACATCGGTGCTGCCGCGGCCGACCTTGTGCGAGGTTCTGTTCATAGGAGGCGAGGTAACCGATCGGCGGTCGGGGAAACTGTCCTGCCGCGTTGCCCCTCCAACGAAGGAGGGCTATGCGGAGGTTACGCGTCGGTAGTGCTGGTCCGAGCCCGAGCCACCCGGGTTCAGCAGGGGGACGGCCACCGCTGTCTGTGATGCCGCACCTCCGGCGACGCCCGTCCACGGCCTGCCGCGCCGCGTGTACGAACGGCGCCACGGAACCCCGACCCTGCCGGTGTCGCACGCTGAGCGTCCGAAGAGCGATCATTGCTTCGGGCGTGGGTTCTCGCGCCCGGCATCGGCTGCACCGAGCCGGCTGCCGACGCCGACAGCGAACCTGGTGCCCAGCGGCAGCCAGATCGGGTTCCCCCCGACCGCCGTGCCGGAATGGCCCCACACCCGCACATCGGACCACCCTCATGGCCGGCGCACCAAGAAGTCCAGGAGAGAAGGCGTTGGATGGGCGACGACACGACCCGAGCGGCGACTGACGCTTCTCCCGTGCGGCTTCTACTGCTCTCGGACACCCATGTGCCGTTGCGCGCCAAGCGGCTCCCCGACGAACTGCTTCGAGAGGCGGGCCGGGCGGATGCCGTGCTCCACGCCGGGGACTGGGTCGACGTGGCCACCCTGGATCTGCTGGAGGGGCGGGCGCGGCGCCTGATCGGGGTCTACGGCAACAACGACGGACCGGAACTGCGAGCCCGGTTGCCGGAGTTCGCCCGCGTCCGGCTGGGAGGCCTGAGGTTCGGCGTCGTCCATGAAACGGGGGCGGCCACCGGCCGCGAGGCGCGCTGCGCCGCGCTCCACCCCGGCCTGGACGTCCTCGTCTTCGGACACAGCCACATCCCTTGGGACACCCTGGCACCCGGCGGGCTGCGCCTGCTGAACCCGGGGTCGCCGACCGACCGCAGACGACAGCCGTACTGCACGTACATGACGTGCACGGTGGCGGACGGGGCCCTTGGCGAGGTCGTCCTGCACCGGCTGCCCCGGCGCTGACCGCCGGCTCCGTACCGGACAGCGTGCTCAGGCGGGGCCGTGCCAGTCGAGGCACAGGACGGTGGCGTCGTCCTTGGGGGGCCGGCCGCCGTATGCGGCGGCGACCGCGGTGATCAGCGTGCGTACGACCTCGCGCGGGTGATCGGCGGCAGTGGCACGGATGAGGGCGGCCAGGTCGACAGAGCCCGCTTCGCGATCCTGCATGCCGTCGGTGTGGAGGAGGAGACGGTCACCGGGTCGCAGGTCGAGATCCTGCACGCGGTAGTCGCCCTGTACGGGCACTCCGAAAGGCATGTCCACCCCCATGCGTACTTCGCTGACCTCACCGTCGCGGAGTCTCAGAGGCCAGGGGTGGCCGGCGTTGACGAACCGGGCGGCGCTCCCGTCGAGGGCGATGCGCAGCAGCTGCCCCGTGGCGAAGGTCCGCCTGCCGTGGTCGAGGAGTGCCTGGTGGACCTGGCGGGCCTGCTCGCCGAGATCCGCGCCGGAGCGACGGGCGTTTCGGGAGGCGTTGACGAGGAGGGTGGCCATGAGCGAGGCGTCGACGTCGTGGCCCATCGCGTCGGTGATGGAGAGGTGCAGGGTGTCGCGGTCGAGGCTGTAGTCGTAGGTGTCGCCGGCGATGTCGGAGGCCGGAACCAGGGCGGCGGCGAGGCTGAAGTCGGCGGCTTCGCACGAGGGGGCGGAGGGCAGGAGCTGACGCTGGATCTCCGCCGCCAGGCTGACGGTGGTGGTGCGGTTGCCCCAGTGGTAGAGATCGGTGAAACGACGGTCGGTGACGATGATGTAAGCAAGAGCGTGGGCGGCCTGTTCGACCTGCTCCAGTACGTCCTGGGAGCTGTCGGTGAGAAAGAGCTCCAGGACGCCGATGGCGTCGCCGCGGTTGGTGACCGGAGCGAGTACCCGCCGCCCTCCCTCACCCTGCGGTGCCTGTACCAGCCTCTGGGTGCGCAGCACCTGGTCGTAGACGCTGCTGCCGACGAGCGCTACATGTTCGGCGCGGTGCTCCTCCGGCGCACCGGCTGTGTCGTGCACGCGCAGCAGACGCCGTCCGACGACGTCCACGAAGAGGAACGACACATAGCGCGCACCGAACCGGGTGCGCAGATTGTGCGCCACCACATCCAGGGAGTCCACCGGCGCGGCGTGTTCCGCCGCAGCCAGCACCTCGGCAAGCCGGATGCGATCTCGTGCCATGGCGACCTCCTCACTCACTGGCCCTCCTGCCCACGGAAGAGCACCCGTGTTCCCGTCCGTGGCCCCTGCGGGAACCGCGTGCCGCGGCCAGCCCTGCCGAACCGCTCGGGCGAGGCGGTCCGGTCGCAGAGGGATGCGTGCCGTTCCCACGGAAAGGGCCGGGAATCCGGGCATGCCCACCGCGGCGGGGATGGCTGCCGTCCTGCGTAATGATCCCCGTGGTTGACCCGGGTGGCACCTTCGGGTGGGGGCTTCGTCGAACGGCGAGGTCAGCCCGACGCACCCTCTCAACGGCCGTGTCCGGATGTTTCAGGGTTGACTCAACTCAGCCCATCTTCGGCAACGTGGGTCTGATCGCGGCGACGATCGCCATCACCGGTCTCGGTGACGGTGTGGGTGGCAGTGAAGCTTCGCCAACCTCGAATGTGCTGGTCGGAGGGGCTGGTGTGGTGCTTTTTGGGATGCTCACGCTGATCGCGGGCGACAGTCTGCTCTCTTGATCATCTGACACGGTCAGCGGCTGACTTCGAGGTCGGTCAGGACGAGCAGTGCTCGCAGGAGGGCGGTGGCCGCGGGCCGGGTCGGTGCGCAGCTTGGTGAAGATGCGCCACGCCTTGAGCTTTGCGAAGCCGTGTTCGACGGGGGCGCGGGCGGCGGCCAGGACGCGGTCGGCTTGCTTCTGGCCGGGGGTGAGCTTTCTCGCCCGGGTGGCCTTGTAGCCGGTGACGATGACGATGACCAGATCGTCGGGGTCGTCAGGCTTGTCGAAGCCGAGGTCGGCCAGGGCGCCGAGGCCGGCGGCCTTGAGGTGTTCGACGATCTTGTCCCGGCGGGCGGCGGTGGCGTCGCGGGTGCGTCCCGGCCGGCAGGCGGAGATCCAGATCGGATCCGAAACGGGGAGGGGATCGCCTTCAGACGAGTCCGTAGCAGGTTGGCGAGGTGGACAACAGAGCTCGTGGACACGGGCAGGCGGCACTGACACACAAGGGAGACGGCGTCCTCGGCGCGTTCTTTGTTATTGCTCGCACGATCTCGACGACCGCCGGGGCGCCGCAGTTACGTCCCACAACCGGCCGTCCTCACCCGGGCCGGAGGGCCCGCGGCGCTGGTTGACTAATCGAGTACCGGCGGCCCAGCCTCGATGCGCCGCAGCACCGGAGCCAGGCAGTCCACATCGGGGCCGGGATCGAGTTGCCGTTCGTCCCACCAGGTGGCACCCACGTCGCGCAGCGGGCCGATCACATTCTTGGCCCTTGGCAGCGTCCGTCGGAGTGGCGCCGCCGACGACGAGGTCGAAGGGGCGCTGGGCGTCGCCTTCTCGATGACCGCGCACATAGGTGATCAGCTCCCGCACGTCCTCGGGGTCCGGCGGATATCCATGCAGGGCGTTCTTGAACAAAGGCACCGCGCCGTCCCACCGCGCGGCCCGTCGCATGGGCGGACGGTTCGGCCAGAATCCTCCGATCCACACCGGCGGCCGGGGCCGCTGCACGGTGGCGGGCTGCAGGCTCACGTTCCGCGCCTGGTAGTGCCGACCGTGATGGTCGACGGCCTCGCCCGTCCAGAACCGCCCCAACAACTCCAGCCCTTCGTCCAGCCGCTCGGCGAGCACACGTCGATCGGTGGAGTCGCCGAAGCTGCCGTATTCGTCCTCGACCGGCCCACCCAGCCCCGCGGCGAAGACGACCCTGCCTCCGCTGAGGTTGTCCAGGGTGGCCACCTGCCGCGCGAGCTGCTGAGGCCGATACCGAGCCACCGGAGTGAGCAGCGTCCCCACCCGGATCCGTGACGTCGCGAGCACGGCCGCGGTCAGCAGCATCCACGGGTCCCCGAAGGGCCGCCCCGAGTACCCCCGGTAATGGACGTGGTCCCAGACTAAGAGCCCGTCCCACCCGGACTCCTCGGCTGCCGCCGCGACGGTTGCCACGTTTCGGGGGTCGGCGAAGTCGCCGAAGTTCGGGATATTGATCGAGAACGCATCCGGGCATCGTGGGCTATCCCCATCTGCCCAGGCAACGGATTATTGAAGGCGCACGGAGTACCGGCCGTCTGGCTGTTTGCGCAGCCAGCCTCGCTCGGCGAGCCGGGTCAGCGTCCCCCGCGGCGGCTCCAGCTTGCCCCGCACCCCGGTGTCCAGGCTCAACGTCTCGCCGACGGCCCGGGTCGCCACCGGCGCCCCGGCCTGGCGGACCGCGGCCAGGATGCGCTGGTACTCCGGCGGCAGCACGGCCTCGTCCATGCCGCCCTCACGGTGCGGGATCAGCGACACCGCACGTCCCGCCCTCTGTACCGCGGCGGGTGCGGCTGCCAGCCGCTCGCCGGCGAACCGTTCGGCCACGCGTCGCCGGACCCGCTCGGCGACGGCGAGTTCGTCCCGCTCGTCCCGTACCTGATCAAGCTGCTTGACCAGCTGTTCTTCGAGTTCGTCCGGTTCCGCGCGGCGCGCGGCGATCCGTTCCGCGATCTCGGACTCCACCATGAAGCGGAGAGTAAGTGGCGCCGAGGCCGCGGCGCGGAGGAAACCGCGAAGTCGCTCCCAGACACCCCGTCAAATGATGAATGGTGGACATGTATGTCGACTCCCGGGTGTCTTGCTGACCTTTTGCTGACCCCGGATGGTCGATCAAGCCCTTGAGCTGGGATGAAACGGCAAACTCGTGCTATGTGGTGGAACTTCCTCGGCCGCTCGGCCGAGGAGATCGTCCAGGCTCGGCAGGGCTGGGCGGAAGGGCTGGGATTCGGTGAAGTGAAGGGATACGACGGCGAGCGCCTGCCTGCTCCGGTCCTCCCGGCCGCTCCGCTGAAACCGCGGGGGAGGGTGCGCTGACCTGCGACGACAAGGGCTTCCCCGTTGCCGCGGCGACGGGGTTCCGCCGCCGCGCCGGGTGTTCGAGGCCGGAGAGCGTCTCGTGGGGGCGGCAGGTCACGTCAGGACGCCGGCCCCGGGGGGAGGGGGCCGGTCAGTTCCCGGGCGTCGAGCGGTAGCCGCCAGGCGATCCTGCGCCGCACGGAGCCGAGTTCCCTCGCCAGCGGCGAGGGCGGCACGGTGAGTACGGGACACGAGGCGTGGGCGACGCAGTACCGGGCCACGGACGGCCACAGAAGGCGGTGCGGCCAGCCGCGCGGGCCCGTACCGAGGATCAGGAGGTCGTCCTCGCGGTCGGCGGTCGCGACCAGGGCCCGGCCCGGGGTACTCCGCACCAGCAGGCACCGCGTGGGGACAGCGGGACCGTCCGGGCCGAACGCGGCGTCGAGCGTCACGCGCAGCCGTTCCTCCGCCGCGTCGCGGAACATCGCCGCCTGGACCCAGGACTGCCCCTGGCGCCCGAATCCGCCGCCGGGCATCTCCCAGGCGTGCACCGCACACAACTCGGCTCCGGTACGCCGTGCTTCGGCCGCCGCCCTGCGCAGTGGCGCGGTGTCCTCCTGAGCGAGGCCCACGCCGACCACCACCCGCCGACGAAAAGTCTCCTCCATGGCCACCGCTCCCGAGTCGATCCTCTGTTCGCCTTCATCGAAGCGTCCTCGTTCCTCTCCGCCCTGTCCGTTGGCGCTTCTCTGACGGGACCACCGGCGATCGATACGGACTCCTGAC
>NZ_JBSFVR010000269.1:0-10353 GCF_053592415.1 Streptomyces sp. NPDC002690
CCGGTGACAGCGTCGAGGCCGGGAACGACGTCGTACAGGGTCTTGCCATCTGCCCATGCAGCTTCCGGGGCCTTCGGATCCTCAGACATGGAAGAGATCTTCTCAAGGATCACGGGGGCCAACAGCGGCGCGGCGACCGTCACGCCGCGGCGGGCAACCCGGATCGGCGGGAGGCTCCTGGCTCGGGACCGTAAGACGTCCGGTCCACCACCCACCCGCGGGGCAGCACCTGGAAGCCTTTCACGTCCGCTTCTCCCGCGTCGTAGCCGACGTTCCCGCAGCCTTGACACGACTTCGCCGACCGCGGGTCCAGCACGGTGACTTCGCCGACCGCGGGTCCAGCACGGTGGCCGACGGCTCGGGATCACGGCCGTCGGCCACCCGGACACGGTCCCGCGACGCGCAGTGCAGCCGGTCCCGGGTCCCGTCGGGCGCCCATGACCTGAACCACCGGCAGGCGACGTCCCGCGGCACCGGATCATGCGGAACCAGCCGCCAGGCACAGCGGGTGCCCAGCACGTACAGCACCGTGTCCAGGACCAGCCGGCGCGAGAACTTCAGCGGACGGCCACGCGCCGCAGGTCACGCACCGGGAGAAGCGGCTCGATCACCGCCCACTGAGCATCCGTCGACGACGATTCATGGCAGGGCCTCCAGGAAGAGGCACACAGGTGGATGATCTTCGCCGGTGCCTGACCCGCGAAGATCATCACCCATCGGCAACACGACGCGAGCGATCAGTTGCCCGGCACTTTCTCAGGCGGCGCGGGCGAGTTCGGCGCGGCCGAAGAGGAGCGCGTACCCCTGGGGGAGAGCCTGGAGCACCCGGGCCAGGAGATCGGGACCGGCGAGCTGGGCCACCGTGGTCAGGACGGAGCCCGTGTCCCAGCGGGTGGTGGCGGTGCTCGCGCCGGTCCGCAGGGCGAGCGAGGTGACGAAATCACGTCCGGTGAGCGGCGCTTCGGGTCTGCCGGCGAGGAAGATGCCGGCGGCGTCCCCCGGGAGCCGGACCGCCAGGCTCTCGCGCTCGGTTCCGGACAGCTGTCCTCCGAGCCCGGCCAGTACGAGACGTACCGCTTCCTCGGCCCGTTCCTTGGTCGGGTACGCGCCGTCGTAGCGGATCTTCTCGAGCATCAGGGTGTAGGTCATGGCCGGAGCGCACTGGGTGGAGTCAGTCGTGTTCTGCATCGTTCGGCGGTCGCCTCTCTCGTCGCAGTGGCCTTCTCGCCCGCGCCGGAGGTGAAACGTACGGAGCCGGTGCGCGCGGGGTGCGGGGCTGGTGTTCAGCCGTTACCCGCCCATCGCCACCTCACACGTACGCACTCGAAGTGCGGGGCTGTCTTCCGGTGACGGGGACGACGGCCATGGCCTGTCGGCCCGTCGGAATCCGCTCCGGGGGAGGCTCGGCGTCCCAGGGCCCGTCGGGTTCGACCATGCGGGCGACGAACACCGGATACCCGGTCACCAGCGCGCCCGCGACCAGGACGAGACGCCGGTGGCCCACCGCTCGGACGCCCGGGAGCAAGGACGGGCGGGGAGCGGGGTGGCGGCGTCCCTGTTCACGTTCACTGCGGCGTCCCTGCCGGGTGGCCGGGCTCTCGGCCCGCCGCGACGCGGCACACCGATCCGGGGCCGATCGCGGGGCAGCACTTAAGCTCCCGCCATGAGCGACATCGAACTCCTCGCTGGAATCCTGTCCAAGACCGGGGACCTCGTCGAGGGCGTCCGCCCGGACCAGCTCTCCCTGCCGACCACCTGCGAGACCTACGACGTGGAGGCGCTGCGCAACCACCTCGTGGGCTGGCTCCAGGTCTTCGAGGCGGGATGCGAGGGCCGCGCGTACGAAGGTGATCCGGCGGCCCACGTCTGCGGCGACGACCCGGCCGGTGAGTTCAGGGCCGCCGCGCAGGGGCTGCTCGCCGGATGGCGCACGCACGGGTTCGACCGTCAGGTCCGGGTCCGGGAGGGCGAGTTGCCCGCGCCGATGGTCTTCGACATGACGCTCATGGAGTACCTGGGCCACGGCTGGGACCTCGCCGTCGCCACCGGGCAGACGGTCCCCTTCACCGAGGAGGAAGGAGCGGAGGCGCTGGCCCGCGCACGGGTCACGCTGCCACCGCGGTTCCGGGGCGAGGGGCAGGCGTTCGGCGAGATCGTGCCGGTCCCCGAGGACGCCCCGGCCGTGGACCGGTTCGTGGGCTTCCTCGGACGCGATCCGCGGGCCGCCCGGCCGTCCTGACCGCGAGCGCCGGCGCGGGGAGAACGCCTCGCCCCGTCAAGAGCGGCGTACCCTGCCCGCCAGCCGGCGGCCGATCCGGCCGAGCGTGCCCGCCTGGCGCCGGTTCCACGCGCGGAAGGCATCCGTCCGGCCACTGCTGCCGGCCCGGCCCACGGCCTCCTCCACCGCCAGGACCCCGGCGGAGGACAGCTCGCGCACGGCGGGCCGCAGCACCTCCTCCAGCAGGGCGGTGCTGGTACCCGCCCAGTGGGCGCCCGCGTGCGGATGGGCACTCCAGTTCAGGTAGCAGTCGGCGGCGAACGCGGGATCGGACCGCAGCCGGGCGAGTACCGGCTCCTCCCGTGCGGCCCTGCCGTAGGCGGCGAGCAGGTCCGGGTCGTCGGTGTGCACGAAGGCGTACAGCTCCGCTTCCGGCCGCTCCGGCGCGAGCAGGCGACGGGCGAGTGCGCCGAACGCGTGCTCCAGGACTCCCGGTTCCACCGGTTCGGCGGCCGGACGCAGGGCGAGTGCCCGATCCGCCCAGCCCTCCCCGGGTGCCGCCTCGTCCGGTGCCTTCGCCCCGTCGGCTTCCGGAGCGGCGCCCGGCCCGCGCATCGTGCGCGCGAAGTCCAGCAGAAGCAGCGCGCCGCGCTCCCGGCCGAGGATCTGGTGCGGGAAGCCGCGCAGCAGATCGTGCGCCAGCTCGGTCGCGTCCGTGTCGTCGGCCGCCGCGCCCAGCGCCGCGCCGACCAGGTGTGACCAGGTCCCCGCGCTGCGGTGCGCGTCCGACGTGGCCGCCTCCAGCAGCATCCGGGCCTCCGTGGCGGTCGGCTCCCGGTCCGCCCAGACGAGACCCACGGCCGAGCGCAGCACCAGCGGCTCGGCGAACGGTGAGATCCCGGCGGTCCGCAGCACCCGGCTCAAGGCGGAGATCCGGTCCTCACCGCAACTCGCCCTGATCGCACGTGACTCGGCGCACATGCGCAGATGCGGCAGCGACTGCGTCCCGGTGAAGGGAAGCGGCACCCTCCCCAACAGCCGCTCCATGGCGGCGGGATCGTCCGGGGTGATCCGGTCCAGCGCCACCAGCAGTGCGGTCCGTACGTCGAACTGCTCGTCCAGCAGCTCCAAAAGGGCCGGACCCCAGGCGAAGTCGGGGGCGGCCAGCAGGGCGGGGGCCGCCCGGTCGACGAGGGAGGGCAGCAGCTCGGCGCAGTCGACGTCCAGGAGCCGCGCCACCCGCAGGAGTTGCACCGTCCGGACGATGTCGAGCGCCGCGCCGGAGCCGCCCAGCTCGGCCAGGATCTCCGGCGCGAGCGCTTCGGACATGGCCTTTCCCTCGGGGCCGGCGAACGCGCTCCGGTCGGGGAGTTCGAGAGAGCCGTTGCCGCCGCGTACCGCCTCGGTCACCAGCATCGCGGCGAGCGGGGCGGTCACGGCGGCCGGAGACCTTCCGTCCAGGGCGTCGAACAGCCGCCCCACCGCGTCGAATTCGGTGCCGCTGCGGTCGTCGATCGTGGCAGCGGTCAGCGCGCCGACCAGTTTCCGCGTCTGCTCCTCGTTCAGTGTGTACGGTCGCTCCGCCGCCCAGACGGCGGCCGTGGAACGTTCGTCGGGCCCGAGTGCGATACCGGCGCAGAGCGCGGTGACGGCCAGCGGCCCGGCGGCGAACGGTTCGCCGTGCAACGCGCGAGCCTGGCCGAAGAGTTCCGGCGCGCGGTTGCGCCAGACGCGGGCGGCGGTCTCGGCCCAGGCGTCACCGGGCGGCGGGGAGGGCCGGCCGTGCGGGCCGCCGCACAGGTGCACCCGGATCTCGGCGGCGTCGAGGAGATGGGCGTCCTCGGGTAGCACCCCGATGACCTGCTGCGGGGCGAGCGAGGGCCGCCGTGAGTACGTGGTGAACGTCAGCCGCTCCGCGTGCTCCGGCGGCAGGACCGTGGAAGCCAGCCCGATCCAGCGGGCCACGTCCTCGCTCTGCCGCTCCACGAGCGCCACCCGGGCCGTTCCGCCCGAGGCGTTCTCCAGCCGTATCCGGCGCAGATCGGCGAAGACGGCGGCGAGCCACGGGCCCCGGGAGACGGCGAAGTCGCCGAGCGCCTCACGCTCCAGGCCCGGACCGGCGTGCGGCGAGGTGAGCGGGTCGGGTATCGCCCCGCTGGGGGTGACGGACACCCAGCGGGGCGAGCGCCACGCGGCGACCGGCAGCCGGTCACCCGGCAGTCGCGCACCGGCCGGCAGCAGCACGGCGTGGGTGTGGAACCGCAACTGCCCGGACGCGGCGCCCGGCGCGGCCAGCGGCACCGCCCGGGACAGCAGCCTGCTGCCGTCCGAGAGGTGGGTGAAGCTGAACGCCTGCGGCATGGAGCGGAGTTCGGCGTCGGTGGGGAGGAACGGCACGTCCCTCGGAGGCTCGTACCCCAGAAGGGGTTCGATCTCCGAGAGCAGTGCCGTGGGTATCCCGGGGCCGACGGCGGTGAACCGTCCCACCGTCCCCTCGTCCCCCGGAACTGCCGAGGTGTAGTGCAACTGCGCGAGGCTCATGCCCGGGGCCCTCTTCGTCCTGCGGCGACCGTCCCCGAACCCGCGTACGCGCAGGCCCGTTCGGTGACGCGCGGGGCCGGCCGACGACCGGGGCGGGGAGCGTTCCGCAGTCGCGTGGGGGCGACGCTATCAAGGTCCGGCGGACGTGCGGAGCGATCCCGGGGACAGCGGCCGAGGGGTGGGGCGGGCGACGGGTGATTCCGCCCGCCCGGCCGGCTCACAAGGGCTGGGGCGCGGGCTGGAGAAGGTCCCACCGGTTGCCGTACAGGTCCTCGAAGACCGCGACCGAGCCGTACGTCTCGTGCCGGGGCTCCTCCAGGAACCGCACCCCGGCCGCCGTCATCCGTGCGTGGTCGCCCGCGAAGTCCTCGGTGTGCAGGAAGAACCCGACCCGGCCGCCGGTCTGCGCGCCGACCGCCGCCCGCTGGTCCCCGTCCTTCGCGCGGGCCAGCAGCAGACCGGTGCCCACCGCACCGGCGCCGCGCGGACGGACGACGACCCAGCGCGAGCCGTCGCCCCGGTCGGTGTCCTCGGCCAGCTCGAACCCGACGGCGTCCCGGTAGAAGGCGATGGCCTCGTCGTAGTCGTGGACGACCAGAGTGGTCAGGGCGATGTGGGACATCTCGGCTCCTCGTGCACGGCGGCGGTCCTGCGCCACCCTACTGAGGCGTTGCGCGGACCCGCAGAATGCCCGTATGGACACGTACGACCTCGCCCCGCTCACCGCCCGCGCCCGGGCGCTCGTCGTCCCCGGCCGGCGCCGGATCTTGGGGATCGCCGGGCCGCCCGGTGCCGGGAAATCGACCCTCGCCGCAGCCCTGGTGGAGGCGCTGGGCGGTACCGCCGTGCTCGTCCCCATGGACGGCTTCCACCTCGCGGGCGCCGAGCTCGAACGCCTGGGGCGAGCAGCCCGCAAGGGTGCGCCGGACACCTTCGACGCCGCCGGGTACGCGGCGCTGCTGCGACGGCTGCGTGACCCGGGTACGGACCGGCGCACGACGGACGGCGGCGAGACCGTCTACGCCCCCGCCTTCGACCGCGCCCTGGAGGAGCCGATCGCCGGGTCCGTGGCGGTGGAGCCCGGCACCCCGCTCGTCGTCACCGAGGGGAACTACCTCCTCCACGACGACGCGCCCTGGGCCGTGGTGCGCGGGCTGCTCGACGAGACCTGGTACCTGGAACTCGACCCGGACGTACGCGTGCGCAGGCTGGTGGACCGGCACGTCCGGTTCGGCAGGCCGAGGCCGGACGCCGAGCGGTGGGTGGCGGGCTCGGACGAGGCGAACGCCCGGCTGGTCGAGGCCGGACGCGACCGCGCCGACCTGGTGGTCCGACACCGCCCGCGCTGAGCGGGCGGGGCAGCGCGGGCGGGGCGGGGTGGGCAGCGCGGGCGGGGCGGCCCACGCCGAGCGGGCGGCTCGGGGCGCGGGCTTCAGGCGTCGCGGCAGGGCTGCTGGGTGGAGAGCCAGGCCGTGGCGGCCTTCAGGGCCTTGTCCGCCCCGCGTGTCTCGGGGACCACCACGTCGGGCGCGAGGGGGCCTTCCTGGACGCGGCCGGTGCGGTCGGCCTCGCGGGCCACCGTCAGGATGAGCAAGGCGCCGTCCGAGAGCTCGTACGGGGTGTTCGCCGTGGGGCGGCCCGCGGTGGGTTCTCCGAACGTGCGGGTGCCGGGACGACCCAGGAACGAGAGGACCACGGCCTCTCCCGCGCTCGCGGTCCTGCGGCTCGTCAGGAGCGCCACGGGCGGAAGCGGGCGGGCGAGCGGAGCGGCCCGACCCCAGGTGTCCAGGTACTCGCTGGGCGTACCGTCCTCGACGGCCCACGGTTCCCTCTTCCCGTCCGTGTGGACGAAGGCGCCGGCCTCGCCGTCGCCGAGGACCGGCCCCACGGCGGCGAGCGGCCCCCACATGTCCCCGCCGCTCTCGCCCCGCAGATCGACGACCCAGCCGCAGGCGCCCTGACCGTCGATCCGGCCGACGACGGAGCGGCCCGCGCGGACGTACGGGGCGGCGACGGTGTCGGACGGTACCGGAGGCAGCATCAGGTAACCGACACCACCGGAGAGCCGGCGCCCTTCGGGGAGCATCAGGTCCTCCTCCGGCGTGTTCAGGGCCGCCTCGGCCTCCTGCGGGTCGAAGAAGGTGCTGTGCCGGTCGTCCATGTCCCGTAGTGCCTGCCGGATCGGCGCGTACGTATCGGCGGGCGTCCGTGCGTCCTTCGCGTGGGTGAAGGCGTCCTGGCGGACCTTTCGCCAGTCCACGTCCGCCGTGACCAGGGCGTGCTTCTCCATCAGGTCCAGGGCGGAGACGAGATAGGCCCTGGCCTCCGGCGCCATGGCCCCTCCCGGTTCCGTGCCGCCCCCGGTCGTGCACCCGGCGGCGAGCAGCGCGACCGCGATCAGGGCCGACCGGCCCCGGCTGACCGGTCGGGACCGCCGAAACCCCGTCGTCTCTCCCACCCCACACCCCCCAAGTCGTCGGCGGCGCACCGCCGCCCCGTTCAGATCCGTGCTCCGAGGCCGTCCGCGGTCCCGCACGGCACCTCGCGTTCGAACCGGCCGATGGAGACCGTGACCGCCATCCCCGCCCGCGCGTACAGGAGATGCGCGCCCGTCAGGCTCTCGCTGTCGACGTCCAGGCCGACCGAGGACGCACCGCGCCCGGCGAAGAGCGCGAAGGAGCTGAGCAGCAGGGACCGCCCGATCCCGAGTCTGCGGTCCCGCGAGCGTACCGCCAACTGGCCCACCTCTCCGGCGGGCCCGCCCCGGACGTCGCGGAACCGGCAGAGCGCCGCTCCGGCGATCCGCCCGTCGCGTTCCGCGAGCAGCCAGAGCGACGGGTCGAAGCCGTCGTACAGCAGGTCGTCGGCCCATACGTCGTACGGGCGGGGCCCGCCGCCCCAGCGGTCGCGGAACGCGTCCTCGACGCAGGCGTGCACCGCCCGCAGATCCTCGGCGGTCCCGGTGCACGACCGCAGGGTGACCCCGTCGGCCCACACCGGGGCGGCGCGCGGCCCGTCCAGCGCGATCGTCATCCGCTGGTGGACCCGTGTCCGGCGGTAGCCGCGAGCGCGCAGCAGCCGCTCCGAAACGCCTCCGAGATAGACGTAGTTGAACAAGGAGAGGTCGCGTCCGGCACCCGCCGCCAGCTCGGCGGCCCGGGCCTCCGCCAGTTCCAGCAGCCGGGTGCCGATGCCCGCGCCCTCGTGGCCGGGGTGCGTGTACACGTCGGCGTGGACGCGGCCCTCGTCGGTCTCGGACGTGACCTGTCCGTAGCCCGCGACCTCCCCGCCGGGACCGGTCACGATCCACGCGTCCCGCCCGGTGTCGAGACGCGACCAGACGCGCAGGTACTCGTCGACGGTCTGGGCCGCCGCCGTGGCGTCCCCGGCCCGGCCGGCGGCGTTCACGGTGTCCAGGATCTCGGTGAGTTCGGATCGGCGAGGGGCGCGTATGTCGTATCCCGGCTTCATGGGGTCCTTGATCGGGGTCTGGGGGCGCGTCGGGCTCGTGCACGCGCCCCGGTAGGGAACCAGGAGGCGCGATGGCCCGGCAACCTGTTTTGGCCCATGAGGCCCCGGCGGCGGACCGTCCCCGCCGTACCAACCGTCCCGCCACGCCCGTCCGGCGCTCGCGTCCCGTGGCGGGCGGCGGCAGGATGCTCCGTGCGGCGCGCGCAGGGGTGCGCCGCCACCGGCAGCCGTACCCGGCAGCACCTCTGGAGGCCCCGCATGACCAGCCCGAACCCGCCCGAGCCCTTCACCGCCGACGTCTACCGGGCCCGGATGGCCCGGGCGGCCGACTCCGCCGCCGAGGCCGGGCTGGCCGGCGTCCTGGTGGCGCCCGGCCCGGACCTCGTCCACCTGACCGGCTACCAGCCCGTCAGCACCGAGCGCCTCACCCTGCTCGTACTGACACCCGGTCAGGAGCCGGTGCTGGTCGTACCGACCCTGGAGGCGCCCGACGCCGAGGCGGCGATCGGCGCCCCCGCCCTCTCGCTGCGCGACTGGACCGACGCCAGGAACCCCTACGAGGTGGCCGCCCCGCTTCTCGACGCGGCCGGCCGGTACGGGATCAGCGACAACGCCTGGGCCATGCATCTGCTCGGGCTCCAGCAACTGCTGCCGGGCACCTCCTACGCCTCGCTCACCCAGGTACTGCCGATGCTGCGCGCCGTCAAGGACGCGGCGGAGCTGGAACGGCTCGCGGCGGCGGGAGCGGCGGCGGACGCCACGTACGAGGAGATCCTGAAGGTGCCCTTCGTCGGGCGCCCGGAGACCGAGGTCTCGGCGGACCTGACGGAGCTGCTCATCGGATTCGGCCACTCCCAGGTGGACTTCGCCATCGTCGGCTCCGGCCCGAACGGCGCGAACCCGCACCACGAGGCCGGGGACCGGGTCATCCAGCACGGCGACATGGTGGTCCTCGACTTCGGCGGCCTGCGGTACGGCTACGGCTCCGACACCTCCCGCACGGTCCACGTCGGCGAGCCCACCCCCGAGGAGCAGCGGGTCCACGACGTGGTGCGCGAGGCCCAGGCGGCTGGATGCGCGGCCGTACGGCCCGGCGCCGCCTGCCAGGACATCGACCGGGCGGCGCGCGCGGTCATCACCGAATTCGGCTACGGCGACCGGTTCATCCACCGCACCGGCCACGGCATCGGGGTCACCACCCACGAACCCCCCTACATGATCGAGGGCGAGGAGCAGCCGCTGGTGCCCGGGATGTGCTTCTCGGTGGAGCCGGGGATCTACCTCCCGGGGCGGTTCGGCGTGCGGATCGAGGACATCGTGACCGTCACCGACGACGCTGGCAGGCGGCTCAACTCCACCGCCCGCGAGCTGGCGATCGTCGGATAGGGCGCGAACTCCTCCCGTACCTCGTTCGAACATCTTCGATACACCATCTGAACGCGGCCTGAACCAGGCTTTGTCCGACGCCGGAATCCGGGCGGTACGGTCTGTTCGCCGCCCGGGGACCGTCATTTTCCTGTCAGTGGTGATCATTAGGGTTCGCCCATGTCCCACGACGATGAGAGACCCGCGAACTCCAGCCATTCCACGGACGACCGGCGGCAGACCATGGTGGACGAGCACTCCCACCCGGACACTGCCCGGGGCGGGCCCGAGGCCCCCGAGCCCGAGCCCGTCCGGGTGTGGCCCCGGAACCTGGCACTGGCGCTGCTCGCGGCGGGCGCCACGTTCGGCGTCATCAGGTTCACGGGCGGCGCGGACGACGACTCCGGCGGGTCGGCCGGCGCGACGACGTCCGCCTCGGCCCCGGCCTCCGCCTCCGCCTCCGCCTCGGCCTCCGCCTCCGCCCCGGCCTCGGGCGGGAAGGGAGCCGACGCGAACGCCGGCGGACGGCCGATGATCCCCGTTGCCGAGGTCTTCCCCGAGGAGGTCGCGGGCACGTCCGGTACCACCTTCACCGAGGTGGGCACGTCCGTGCTCGATTCCTGCACGGAACCGGGCGAGGTCGGAGCCCGTCTCGTCGCCCTGATCGGGGCCGGGGCGGGATGCGTGGGCGAGCAGGTCGCGCTCTACGAAGACGACCAGAAGAACCAGTTCAGCCTTGCCGTGTTCACCATGAAGGA
>NZ_JBSFVR010000270.1:0-10325 GCF_053592415.1 Streptomyces sp. NPDC002690
CCGGCGGGCGCCTCTTCGAGGATGAGGTGGGCGTTGGTGCCGCTGATGCCGAACGCGGACACCGCGGCGCGGCGCGGGCGGTCCACGGCCGGCCACGGGGTCTCGCGGGTGAGGAGTTCGACGGAGCCCCGGCTCCAGTCGACGTGCGGCGTGGGGCGGTCGACGTGCAGTGTCCCGGGCAGCACACCGTGGTGGAGGGCCTGGGTCATCTTGATGACCGCCGATATGCCGGCCGCTGCCTGGGTGTGGCCGATGTTGGACTTCAGGGAGCCGAGCAGGAGCGGCCGGTCCTCGGGGCGGTTCTGTCCGTAGGCGTGGATCAGCGCCTGGGCCTCGATGGGGTCACCGAGGGTGGTGCCGGTGCCGTGCGCCTCCACGGCGTCGACGTCCGCGGCGGTCAACCCGGCCGATGCGAGGGCTTGCCGGATGACGCGCTGTTGGGACGGGCCGTTCGGGGCGGTCAGACCGTTGCTTGCGCCGTCCGAGTTCACCGCGCTCCCCCGGACCAGGGCGAGCACCCGGTGACCGTTCCGGCGGGCGTCCGAGAGGCGTTCGAGCAGGACGAGCCCCACCCCCTCCGACCAGGCGGTGCCGTCCGCCGCCGCAGCGAAGGGCTTGCAGAGCCCGTCCGGGGCCAGGCCGCGCTGCCTGCTGAACTCGGTGAACATGCCCGGTGCGGCCATCACGCTCACACCACCGGCCAGCGCGAGATCGCATTCGCCGGAGCGCAGCGCACGGGCCGCGAGGTGGAGTGCCACCAGGGACGACGAGCAGGCGGTGTCCACGGTGAGCGCCGGGCCCTCCAGGCCGAGGGCGTAGGCGATGCGCCCCGAGGCGACGCTGACGGTCGCGCCGGTGAGCCGGTGGCCCGCGCCGTCCCCGGTGGTCTCGTGCAGCCGGGGGCCGTATTCCTGCTGGGTCGCGCCCACGAAGATGCCGGTACCGCTGCCGCGCAGGGTGGCGGGGTCCACTCCGGCCCGTTCCAGCAGCTCCCAGGAGGTCTCCAGCAGCAGCCGCTGCTGGGGGTCCATCGCTTCGGCCTCGCGGGGCGACAGGCCGAAGAAGTCGGCGTCGAACCGGTCGGCGTCGTGGAGGAACCCGCCGCGTGCGACGTACGATCCGCCGGGCCGGTCGGGGTCCGGGTGATGGAGGTCTTCTGGCCAGCCCCGGTTGACCGGGAAGCCGCTGGTCGCGTCGGTGCCCGAAAGCAGCAGGTCCCAGAGTTGTTCGGGGGTGTCGGCGCCGCCGGGCCACCGGCCGGCGGTGGAGACGATGGCGACCGGATCGTCGTCGGACGCCGTTTTCCCGGGCGGCTGTACGGCCTCCGGTGCGGCCTCCCGCCGGGACTCCGCCTCCAGGTGCCGGGCGAGCGCGAACGGCGTGGGGTGGTCGTAGGTCAGGGTGGGCGCCAGCCGCAGCCCGCTCGCGCGGGAGAGCCGGTCGGCGAACTCCACGGCACCGAGGGAATCCAGGCCGAGCGCCTTGAAGGTACGTTCCGTGTCGAACCCGTCCGCGGACGTGCTGCCCAGGACCTCCGTGGCGGCGGCGGTCACCAGGCGCAGGAAGTCCGGTCGGGCGGCGGTGTCCGGCACGCTCTCGACGTGCGGGAGTTCCCGGCCCGGTGTGGGCTCGGCCCGGCCCTCGGCCTGCGGGGCCGGTGCCGGCCCGGCGTCCGGCGCGGCGGTCCCGGCCCGCGTCACGGTGGCGAAGCGGAACGGCCGCCGCTGAAAGGCGTACGTCGGCAGGGTGGCGCGCTCCGGGCGGCCGGCGCCGTCGAAGAAGCCGGACCAGTCGGCGGCCGTGCCGGTCGTGTGGAGTTCGGCGAGTCCGGTGAGCAGGGAGGAGCGTTCGGGCGTACCGGGACGCAGCAGCGGCACCGCGGTCGCGGTGGTGTCGCCGTCCGCCGCGAGGATGGAGCGGGTCAGCGCGGTGAGGACGTTCCCGGGTCCCAACTCGACGTAGGCGGATACTTCTTGAGCCTTCAGTGTGCGTACGGCGTCGTGGAACCGGACGGGGCGCCGGATGTGTTCGGCCCAGTAGTCGGGGGAGGTCAGCGCGTCCGGGCCGACCGGCACTCCGGTCGCGTCGGAGATCACGGTGAGGGCCGGCGGGCGGAAGGTGAGACCGGAGGCGATCCGGCGGAACTCCGCCACCGCACCGTCCATGTGCGGGGAGTGGAAGGCGTGGCTGACCTTGAGGGCGCGGGTGCGACGCCCCTGGGCCGCGAACCGTGCGGCGGCCTCCTCGGCCGCGTCGGCGTCTCCCGAAAGCACCACGGCCATCGGGCCGTTGACGGCGGCCAGGGCCAGGCGTCCGGCATAGTCGGCGAGTACGGGGGCCGTCTCCTCCTCCGTGGCCTCCACCGCGACCATCGCCCCGCCGGTGCGGGCCTCACCCATCAGGCGCCCGCGCGCCGCGACGAGGGTGGCCGCGTCGGCGAGCGGCAGC
This sequence comes from Streptomyces sp. NPDC002690, assembly GCF_053592415.1. NCBI lineage: Bacteria > Bacillati > Actinomycetota > Actinomycetes > Kitasatosporales > Streptomycetaceae > Streptomyces > Streptomyces sp. NPDC002690. The sequence goes on from NZ_JBSFVR010000270.1 coordinate 2,449, forward strand.
ACCCCCGCGGCGTACGCGGCGGTGAGGCCGCCGACCGAGTGGCCGAGGACGAAGTCCGGCCGCGGAAGGTGCCGTTCGAGCAGCTGGTGGAGAGCCGCGCCGAGGGCGAAGAGGGCGGCCTGGGTGTATTCGGTGCGGTCGAGCAGAGCGGCTTCCGGGGTACCGGGTGCGGCGAACAGGATTTCGCGCAGGGGACGTTCGAGGTGGATGTCGAGATGTGAGCACACCTCGTCCAGCGCCCCGGCGAAGGCGGGTGTGGTGCGCTGGAGCCCGAGGCCGGCACCGGGACGCTGGCTTCCCTGACCGGGGAAGAGGAACGCGAGGGGACCGGTCGCGCGGGCGCGTCCGGTCACGACGTCCGGGGTGCGGCGCCCCGCCGCGACGGCGTCCAGGGCTGCGAGCAGGCCGGGGAGGCCGGCACCGAGGACCACCGCCCGGTGGTCGAACAGGGCACGGGTGGTGGCGAGGGCGTGTCCGGTTCCGTCGGGGGTCGCGTCCGGATCGGCCCGTACGTGTGCGGCGAGCCGTCGGGCCTGGGCCCGCAGGGCGGCCGGGTCGGCGGCGGAGAGCGTCCAGGGCAGGAGGGCCTTGGCACGGGCGGCCTCCGCAAGGGCGCCTTCTGTACGGGCGGCGTCTTCTGTACGAGTGCTCTCCGCACGGGCGGTGGCTTCGGCGGCGGTCCCGGTTCCAGGGGCCCGGGGTGACGGGCGAGCGGGAGCGGGCGGCTCGGCGAGCAGAACGTGGCAGTTGGTCCCGCCCATGCCGAAGGCGCTGACCCCGGCGATCAGCCGGCGGTCCGGCCTGGGCCAAGGGCCCAGGTGGCGCTGGACCCGCAGCCGCAGCGTGTCGAGCGGGATGCGCGGGTGGGGCGTCTCATGGTTGAGAGTCGCCGGAATCTTCCGGTTCTTCAGGCTCAGCACGGTCTTGAGGAAGCCGGCGATCCCGGCGGCTCCCTCCAGGTGGCCGATGTTGGTCTTCGCCGAGCCCACGAGGAGCGGCTCACCGGCGGCTCGGCCCACACCGTAGGCGGCGCCGAGCGCGGCGGCTTCCACGGGGTCCCCCACCGGGGTGCCGGTGCCGTGCAGTTCGACGTACTGGACCTCGTGCGGGTCGATTCCCGCCTCGTCCGCCACCAGCCTCAGCAGCTCCCGCTGGGCGTCGGTGCTCGGCACGGTGAGGGCCTCGGTCGCACCGTCGTTGTTGACGGCGCTGGCGAGGATCACACCATGCACGCGGTCGCCGTCCGCGAGGGCCGCGTCCAGGGGTTTGAGGAGGACGAGGCCGCCGCCTTCGCCCCGTACGTACCCGTTGGCGCGGGAGTCGAAGGTGAACGAGCGCCCGTCCGGGGAGAGTCCGCCGAAGCGGGCGGCGGCCGAAGTGCTGTCGGGCGCCAGGTTGAGGTTCACCCCGCCGGCCAGCGCGAGGTCGCAGTCGCCGTCCCGGACGGCCCGGTGGGCCAGGTGGAGGGAGACGAGGGCGGAGGACTGGGCGGAGTCGACGGTCAGGCTGGGGCCTCGAAGCCCGAGGTGGTAGGAGACACGATTGGCGAGCAGGCCCCGGTTGAGGCCGGCCAGGGTGTGCCGGGTGAGGGGTTCGGCGTCCTCCCGGTGGCGCAGCAGCGCGTAGTCGTACGCCATCGCCCCCAGGTAGACGCCGACCGGGGTACCGGCGAGCGAGCCGGGGACGATTCCGGCCTCCTCCAACGCCTCCCAGGCGAGTTCGAGGACCAGCCGCTGCTGGGGGTCCATCTCGGCGGCCTCGCGCGGGGACACCCCGAAGAACGCGTGGTCGAAGTGGTCGACCTCGTCCAAGAAGCCGCCGGGCAGATCCTCGTCGGAGATTCCGCCGCTCCCCCGCCCGCCGGGGGCCGTCGGGCGGCGGTCCCGCGGCAGCGGGCGGATCGCGTCGGCCCCCCTGCTCAGCAGGTCCCAGAAGGAGTCGGGGTCGGGAGCTCCGGGCAGTCGGCACGCCAGTCCGATCACGGCGACGGCCCGGCCCCCACCGTGGCCGGCACCGGCCGTGCGGTTGGCACCTTGACTGGTGATCGTCATCGCCGAGCCCTTCTCGATCGTCGCACGGAGCGTTTCCGGCGGAATGGGTCCAGATTTCCGTGGTACCGGAATTCAGCGACCGGGCGGGAATGAATCTGCGGATTTTTTCCGAGGGGTGCCCGAACCCCCGGAACCACCTCTCACATCCTCACCCCCGAGGTCTTCGGCGCCTACCCCTAGCCTCCCCCTATGACCCCCATCACTCCGGCCGGACCTGCGATTTCACGCCGCACCACTGGTTCTGGCCCGCATCCGGAAGGCACCCCCTAGGAGTGCGGGGAATAGGGGTTCCGTTCCGGAAAAGGACCGCCGTAGCGTCGAATGGAAACAATGCGAAAGCCTCACGATCCATCGACTCACCGATCCGGGAGGAATCAGAAATGGATTCTCTGACCGAGGCCGTTCTCCGCGGAGCCTCACCCGAGGAGCTGGAGCGCGCCCCCGTCCCCACGGACTTCGTGGCCGCCCACATCCGACAGGAGGACGTCGGCATCTTCGACGGCGTGGCCGACAAGGACGTACGCCGCTCACTGAGGGTGGACCGGGTACCGATGCCCGAACTCGCCCCGGACGAGGTGCTGGTGGCGGTCATGGCCAGCTCCATCAACTACAACACCGTCTGGTCGGCGACCTTCTCGCCCGTCTCGACGTTCAACGCGCTCAAGCGCTACGCCCGCACCGGCGGTTACAACGCCCGTCACGACCAGCCGTTCCAGGTCGTCGGGTCCGACGCGGCCGGCGTGATCGTACGCACCGGCGCCGGGGTCCGGCGCTGGAAGGTGGGCGACCACGTGGCCGTCAACGCTGCCGTGGTGGACGAACAGGACCCGGTGACGCACTCCGACGGCATGCTCGGTGCCGACCAGAAGGCATGGGGGTACGAGACCAACTTCGGCGGCCTCGCGCACTACACCGTCGTACGGGCCAGCCAGCTGCTGCCCAAACCCGCCCATCTGACCTGGGAGGAAGCCGCCTGTGTGCCGCTCTGCGGCGGAACCGCGTACCGCATGCTGGTCAGCGACCGGGGCGCCCGTATCAAGCAGGGCGACATCGTCCTGATCTGGGGTGCGACCGGCGGGCTCGGCGCGTTCGCCGTCCAACTGGTCAAGAACGGCGGCGGCATCCCGGTCGGGGTCGTCAACTCCGAGGCCAAGGCGAAGCAGTTGCGCAAGCTCGGCTGCGACGTGGTGATCAACCGCGAGGAGATCGGCATCGGGGGCGAGCCCGCGGAAGGAGCCGGGACGGTGGAGCTGGCCAAACGGCTCGGCCGGGCCATCCGGGCGGAACTCGGCGAGGACCCGCACGTGGTCTTCGACCATGTCGGCCGCGCCACCTTCGGCATCTCGGTCATCGTCGCGCGACGCGGCGGCACGGTCGTCACCTGCGGTTCGAGCACCGGCTACGACCACAGTTTCGACAACCGGTACTTCTGGATGAACCTCAAGCGCATCGTGGGCAGTCACGGAATGAACCTCCACGAGGCGGCGGAGATGATGCGGCTGCTCAAGCTCGGCAGCATCGCGCCGGTCCTCTCCGAGGTGTACCCGCTGGCCGAGGTCGGCGAGGCGGCCCGCCTGGTGCAGACGAACAGCCACACCGGCAAGATCGGCGTCCTCGCCCTCGCCCCCGAGGCCGGTCTCGGCGTGACGGACCCCCAACTGCGCGCCCGGATAGGCGAGGAGCGGCTCGGCCCACTGCGTTCGCCGCTCTTCCCGCAGCCCGCTCCCGCCCGGTGAGGGCTCCGCACGGGACACGCACCGCACCACCCGCGTCCGCCCCGGGCGCGCCGGACCGAACCCGTAACCGCGCCGCGCCGTCCGTAACCGCCATGAGTGCCCCGAGCCGAACGCACCGGCGACCCGCGCCGCAGCGACGAGAGGCCTGACACCCCATGACCGCCACCGCTTCCGCCACTCCCACCATCCCCACCACCGGCACTCCGGGGCACCGCTCCGGCGCCCCGGACGCCACGACGGGCGAGCTGCCGAGCCTCCCCGAAGTGCTGCGCCTGCGCGCCCGGACCAGGCCCGACGACCTCGCCTACGTCTTCCTGCGCAACGGCGAGAGCCCGGAGCAGACACTGACGTACCGTCAACTCGATCTCTCCGCACGGTCTCGCGCCGCGAGGCTCGACTCGGCGGGGCTGCGCGGCAGAGCGGTTGTACTGCTCTACCCGTCCGGCCTGGAGTTCGTCTCCACGCTCCTCGCCTGCATGTACGCCGGTGTCGCGGGCGCTCCCGTCCAGGTGCCGACCCGGCAGCGCGGCCTGGAACGGCTGCGGCGCATCGCCGACGACGCCAGAACGACAACCGTGCTCACCACGGCCGCCGTCAAGAGCGATCTGGAGCAGCGCTTCGGCGGGTCCCCCGAGCTGGCGGGTCTCACCCTCCTCGCCTCCGACACGCTCGACGCACCGGCCGAGAGCGCCACGGACGGAACGCCGGCCGCCGAATGGTCCGGACCGCCGGCCGGTCCGGACGACACCGCCCTGCTCCAGTACACCTCCGGCTCCACCGGTGACCCCAAGGGCGTCCGCGTCACCCACGCGAACTTCCGCAGCAACGTCGCGGAGACGGACCAGCTGTGGCCCACCCGGGCGGACAGCGCCGTCGTCAACTGGCTGCCGCTCTTCCACGACATGGGGATGCTGTTCGGGGTCGTCCTGCCACTGTGGGCGGGGATACCGGCCTACCTGATGGCCCCGGAGGCGTTCATCCGCAGGCCGTCGCGCTGGCTGGAGGCGATCTCCCGGTTCCGGGGCAGCCACACCGCCGCGCCGAGCTTCGCGTACGAGCTGTGCGTGCGGGACGCCGCCGACAACGGCCTCGCCGAAGGGCTGGACCTGTCCTCGCTCCGGGTCGCGGCGAACGGGGCCGAGCCGGTTCGGTGGGACACGGTGCGCGCCTTCACCGGGACGTTCGCCCCGGCCGGCTTCCGGCCGAGCGCGATGTGCCCCGGCTACGGCTTGGCGGAGAACACCCTCAAGGCCACCGGCAGCCGGGAGGACCGGGAGCCCACGCTGCTCGTCCTGTCGGCCCAGGCGCTGCGCGAGGGCCGCGCGCAGCCGGTCACGGCACCGCAGGTTCCCGGAGAGGTACCGGCGTCCTCCGCGCGCACGGTGCACGCGGTGGGCAGCGGCACCACGGTCGGCGCCACCACGGTCCGGATCGCGGACCCGGAGAGTCTGACCGGGCTGCCGGACGGATCGGTGGGCGAGATCTGGGTCAACGGCCCTTGCGTCGCCGACGGTTACCACGGTCGGCCGGGTGAGACCCAGCGGACCTTCCGGGCGCTGCTGGCGGGCGAGGAGGACCTGGGTACCTGGCTGCGTACCGGCGACCTCGGTTTCCTGCACGAGGACGAGCTGTTCGTCACCGGTCGCCTGAAGGACGTGATCATCCGCAAGGGCCGCAACTACTATCCGCAGGACATCGAGGTGTCGGCGGAGAGCGCCGACCCGGCGCTCCAGCCGAACTGCGCGGCGGCCTTCTCCGTGGACGACGGTGCGGCCGAGCGGCTGGTACTGGTGGTCGAGGCGGACGGCCGTGCCCAGCGCGACGGGGGCGCCGAAGGCCTGCGCGACCGCGTGCGGGCCGCCGTGCTCGACGGGCAGCGGCTGGAGACGGACGAGGTCCTGCTGGTCCGACGCGGCTCGCTGCCGAAGACGTCGAGCGGGAAGGTACAGCGCCGCGAGACCCGACGACGTTATCTGGACGGCGAGTTCGAGGGACGCGCGATCCCGTCGTCCGTGCCGGGGGCGTGATGAGCACCGGTACGACGGACACCCGCGCGACAGAGACGCGTACGGAAGGGCGACCGGCGGACAAGGTGGCGGCCGGCGCACCGGGGAGGCTGCGGGCGGCGGTGCCGGTCCCCGGATCCCGTGTACTCGGGGTCGGCGCCCACCGGCCCGCCCGGGTGGTGGGCAACGACGAGGTCGCGGGGCCGATCGATTCGAGCGACGAGTGGATCCGGCGCAGGTCGGGCATTGCCGCGCGGCGGTTCGCCGCCCCGGACGAGACGGTCGTCGCCATGGCGGCAGCCGCCTCGGTGAAGGCACTGGCCCAGGCGGGCGTCGCGCCCGCGAGCGTGGACACGGTACTGCTGGCCTCGATGTCCCACCGGGAGCAGTCGCCGCCGGCCGCTCCCCGGGTCGCCCACCTCATGGGGGCGAAGTCGGCGGGCGCCATGGACGTGGGGGCGGCGTGCGCGGGGTTCTGCCACGCGCTCGCGGCGGCCGACTCGCTGATCAGGTCCGGCAGCAGCAGGTACGTCGTGGTGGTGGGTTCGGAGCGGATGTCCGACATCGTCGACCCGACGGATCGCGGGACGGCCTTCCTCTTCGGAGACGGCGCCGGCGCGGTGGTGGTCGGCCCGGCCGTCGAGCCCGGGATCGGACCGGTGGTCTGGGGTTCCGAGGGCGGGCGTCAGGAGGCCATCGCGCACTCCTCGCCGTGGCCGGCGGTCGGATCGGCGACGGCCGCCGCACCGCCCACCCTGCGGATGGACGGGCCGGCCGTCTTCCGGTGGGCGGTCGCGACGGTGCCGAGGACGGCGCGGGCCGCACTCGACGCGGCCGGTCTGACCCCGGACGATCTGGCCGCGTTCGTGCCGCACCAGGCCAATCTGCGGATCATCGACGGGGCGGCCGCGGCGCTGCGGCTGCCGCCCCACGTCGTGGTCGCCCGGGACATCGTGCGGGCGGGCAACACCTCCGCGGCGTCCATCCCGCTCGCCATGGAGGAGTTGCTCGCCCGGGGCGCGGTGCCCCGGGGCGGCCTGGCGCTGCTGGTGGGCTTCGGCGCCGGACTGGCGCACGCGGCCCAGGTGGTGGCACTTCCGTGACAGCGGGGTCAGGACAGCCAGGGAGTGGTGAACGTCTGGACGGCGGAGCCGTCGGCGTCGGCCAGTTTGATCCCGGCGAGCTGCCGGGCGAGGCCGGAGGTCTGCACCCGGAACGCGGGCCGCTCCGCGGTGAGTACGTCCACCACGGCGGCCGCGGCTTCGGCCGAACTCTGCGCCTGGTCGAAGAGGCCCTCCGTGGTGGCGAGGTACGCCTTGAACGCGGCCTCGTACGGTCCGGCGGCTTCGGCCAGCCCCGGCACGGACGGACCGAGCGAGGCGACGAACTCGCTCGCCACCGGCCCAGGTTCGACCACGGAGACCTGTACGCCGGTGCTCGCGGCGACCGGAGCGAGTGACTCCAGGAAGCCTTCGACGGCGAACTTCGCGGCGCAGTAGGCCTCGTTGAACGGCTGCCCGATCACACCGCCGAGGCTGCTGACGGTGATGACCCGGCCTCCGCTCGCGCGCAGATGCGGGAGCGCCGCGAGTGTCACCTCCACGACCCCGAAGAAATTCACCTCCATCACGGCACGGAACGGCTCGATGCCGAGCTGCTCGACGGTGCCGAGCTGTCCGACTCCGGCGTTGTTGATCACGGCGTCGAGCCGCCCGGACTCGGCGACCGCCCCGGAGACGGCTTCGGCGACGGACGCCGGGTCCGTCACGTCGAGGCGTGCGACCCGGACACGCGTCGCCACGCCGGCGGCTTCCGCCGCGGCGCGCAGGGCGCCGGCCCGGCCGGTGTCGCGGAGGGTCGCGACGACGTCCCAGCCTGCCTCGGCCGCGGCGACCGCGGTGGCCAGGCCGATGCCGGAGGACGTGCCGGTGATGAGGACGGTACGACGGTCGGTCATGGGACCTCCTGCGAAGTGCGCTTTCGCGCGCGCCGGTTCGTGGGCGCGCTCCGCGTCCCGCCGCCCGGTCCGGGGTGCGTACGTCAGATAGACGCCGAGGCTGTCGGCGGCGCTGAGCCCGGGGCGT
>NZ_JBSFVR010000271.1:0-10296 GCF_053592415.1 Streptomyces sp. NPDC002690
GCCGTCGCGCTGCACCGCCGCCGCCGCTGACCCGCCCACCGCCGCCCCGGTGGTGAGCGGGTCAGCCCGCCCCCGCCCAGCCCCGCCGTCCCGGCCCGCCCCGCCGGACCGCCCACGCCCGCGCTCACCCGGCGTTCGCTCCGTCGAACCTCCGTGTGCGCGGGCGTACCTCCGTGCGCGCGCCCGCACAGCCGTACGGGCGCGCGGCCTCCCGGCACCCCTCCGTCCGCACGGACATCTGTGCGCCTTCGCGCGACCCTCCGAACACTCCGCCCGCGCGCCTTTGTGCGCCGCGCACTCCCCCTCCACCGGCCCGCGCCCCCGCACGGCCGCGTCGGGGCCGCGCACGCGCGCGACCTCCTGCGGGAGGGCCGCGAAAGCCCCGCGCCGCCGGGCCACGACGGCTCCCGAGGGACGGCGACGACCACAACCGGTATCGAGCAAAGACAGATCGCGAAGAAATTCGATCAATTACCGGTCACCATCTGCGACCGTAATAGTCACCGAGAGGTACGGGTTCTGGCGCAACCGGTGATTTTAGCAACTCGGTGTAGCGCCGCCTGTACGAAGCGTTATTCTCCTCAAACGCATGACGGAGCCCGCCACCCCCTGTAAAAGGTGACGGATTTCGAACTGCTCGTGATGGAAGCTCTGCCTCTGGGAGTCCCGTGTACCCACACGTCGGGGTTGACGCCTCGGGCCTGGCTACGCTGCGTGCAACGGTCCTCGACCGCTTGCGCGGCTTCGTCCCCACCGCGTACGCCGTACCCGCGCTCGCCACCCCTGCACCCGCACCTGCCGGCCCTTGCCATGCCCTGGCGGAACGCGGTGCGGTGGTCGGAAGACGCAGCAACCGCGCCGCCTCGACCGCATCCTCCGCGTCATCGTCCTCATCGTCCTCTTCACCGGCCTCGTCGGCCTCGTCGACGACAGCCGTTCGCCGTCCCACCGCCGACAGCGACAGCGCCCGCATGATGGACCTCGTCGAGCGTGCGCAGGCCGGCGAGGCCGACGCGTTCGGCCGCCTCTACGACCAGTACAGCGACACCGTGTACCGGTACATCTACTACCGCGTGGGCGGGAAGGCCACGGCGGAGGACCTCACCAGCGAGACCTTCCTCCGCGCGCTGCGCCGCATCTCCACGTTCACCTGGCAGGGCCGCGACTTCGGCGCCTGGCTGGTCACCATCGCGCGCAACCTCGTCGCCGACCACTTCAAGTCCAGCCGCTTCCGGCTGGAAGTGACCACCGGCGAGATGCTCGACGCCAACGAGGTCGAGCGCTCCCCCGAGGACTCCGTGCTGGAGTCCCTCTCGAACGCCGCGCTGCTCCAGGCCGTGCGGCGCCTCAACCCGCAGCAGCAGGAGTGCGTGACGCTCCGGTTCCTGCAAGGGCTCTCGGTCGCCGAGACGGCCCGGGTGATGGGCAAGAACGAGGGTGCGATCAAGACCCTCCAGTACCGGGCCGTCCGCACGCTCGCCCGTCTGCTGCCGGACGACGCCCGCTGACGCGGCCCGCCGCAGGCCGTCGGCCGCCGCCGACAGGGCACACCAGGGCACACCTCTGTCGTCCAGAGTGTCGCGTTCATGACGCACTGGTCCGATCATCTTTCGTCCGTAACCCAAGTGCCGCGCCGCTCGTTGTGCCGGATGCAGGCCCCCTGTAGCTACACCTCGACCGGCGTCACTCACTCCATCGAGTGGCATCGACCCCGGGTGTACAACCTTCCGGACCCTCAGGGGAGTCGACCGTCATGACGAGAGGAGGTGCCGCCAGTGATCGCAAACGTTTCGGCACACCGGCGGGCGAACGCCTTCGCCCAGGCCCTGGAGGAGCAGTCGCCCCAGGGTGCGGCGGCCGTACAGCCCGAGGAACAGGCCGAACAGGCCGACCACGGAGCACTGTTGGCCCTGGCGAACGGCCTCGGTGAACTGCCGTCGCCGCAGTTCGATCCCGAAGTCAAAGTGGTGCAACGAGCGCAGCTCGTCGCCGCCATGGAGGCGATGTTCGCGGAGGGCAGCGCGTCCACGGGCCCCACGGTGCCCGAGCAACGCCCCAGGGGAGCCCACCGGGCCTCCCCGCTCCGCAAGCTCCGGCCACGCTCCCGCTGGGCGAAGGGGCTCACGGCCGGCGGACTGACCGTGGGTGTGGCGGCGGGCGCGTTCGGCGGTGTCGCCGCCGCCAGCTCCGACGCCCTCCCCGGCGACTCGCTGTACGGCCTCAAGCGGGGCATGGAGGACATCCAGCGCTCCATGGCCGACAGCGACACCGACCGCGGCGAGGCGTTTCTCGACCAGGCCTCGACCAGGCTCAGCGAGGCACGCCGCCTGATGGAGCGCGGCCGTTCCGGCCATCTGGACCACGAGTCGCTGGGCGAGATCCGGCGCGCCCTCAGCGGGATGTCGCACGACGCCTCCGAGGGACACCGGCTGCTCCACGCCGCGTACGAACGTGAGGGCAGCCTCGGTCCCATCCAGGCTCTGGACTCGTTCTCCCGTTCGCACCGCGACACCTGGAGCAGCCTGCGCGACCGGCTTCCCGTCCAGCTCACCGACGTCGGGGACAAGGTCACCTCGGTGCTCGCGGCCATAGACGAAGAGGTCGCACCGCTGGAATCGCTGCTGCCGCGCACCCCGGACAGGAGTGGCGGGGGCGCCTCGCAGCGGTCCGGGGTCCCGCAGAGAGGCGGTGGCTCCTCGCGGACCGCCCCGTCCACGGCGCCGTCGTCGGCGCCCTCCTCGGCGACCTCGTCGGCCGAGGGCGACTCTCCCTCGCCCTCGGGTTCGGCGTCACCGGAGTCCGGGGACGGCCTTCTCGGCGGTACGGACGGTCTGCTGGACGGCCTGCCGACGGACGACGGCGGTACGCCGTCGGGCTCGGGCGACGCGGAGGGCTCGGGCGGTTCCGCGAGCTCCAGCACGCCGGACGTCACCCTGCCGCCGCTGCTGCCCGGCCTCCTCCCCGGCCTGGGCATCAGCGCGGAGGACGCGGACGAGTAGAGGCGGGCCCCGCCGTCCGTGCGGGGCGAGGGGGCGGGCATCCGGATCGACTCCGGACGTCCGCCCCCTCGGGCTGCTTCGGGCTGCGGTCAGAAGAACACCGAGCGGCGCTGCACCAGCAGTTTGTACAGCGTGTGCTGGATCTGTTCGCGCACCTGGTCGGTGAGGTTGAACATCAGCATCGGGTCCTCCGCCGCTTCCGGCGGGTAGCCGTCGGTCGGGATGGGCTCGCCGAACTGGATGGTCCACTTCGTCGGCAGCGGCACCATGCCGAGCGGGCCGAGCCAGGGGAAGGTCGGGGTGACGGGGAAGTAGGGGAAGCCCAGCAGCCGCGCGACGGTCTTCGCGTTGCCGAGCATGGGGTAGATCTCCTCGGCGCCCACGATCGAGCAGGGCACGATCGGCACCCCGGCCCGCAGTGCGGTGGACACGAACCCGCCCCGGCCGAAGCGCTGGAGCTTGTACCGGTCGCCGAAGGGTTTGCCGAGCCCCTTGAAGCCCTCCGGCATCACGCCGACGATCTCGCCGAGTTCGAGCAGCCGCTGCGCGTCCTCCGCGCAGGCCAGGGTGTGACCGGCCTTCCGGGCCAGTTCGTTGACGACCGGCAGCCGGAAGACGAGGTCGGCGGCGAGCAGCCGCAGGTGGCGCTCGGCCGGGTGGTGGTCGTGCACGGCGACCTGGAGCATCAGTCCGTCGAGCGGCAGGGTCCCGGAGTGGTTGGCGACGACGAGCGCACCGCCGTCGGCGGGGATGTTCTCGATCCCCTTCACCTCGACGCGGAAGTACTTGTCCGCGAGGGGCCGCAGCAGCGACATCAGGACCTGGTCGGTCAACTCCTCGTCGTAGCCGAACTCGTCGACCTCGTAATCGCCGGTCACGCGCCGCCGCAGGAAGGCCAGTCCGCCGGCGATCCGCCGGTCCCAGTCGGCGCGCGTCGTGCTCAGGGGCGTATCCGCCGCCTCGTGCGTCCCGGGCGTCGCCGCCCCCGCCCCCTCCTTGGGCTCGGGCGCGTCCTGGGGCGGCTCGGTGTCCGCGCGGCCTTGTCCGGGCACCTGTCCGGGCACCTGGGCCCCTGGCAGGGCGCTCACGGGCGCCGCGGCGCCCCCTGCGCGCCCGGCGCCCGCGCCGGGACCCGTACCGGTCCGGCGGCGCGCGGAACGTGACCCGCCCGTGCCTCCCCGGGACCGGTCCTCGTCGAACGGAATGACCTTGGCGTCCGCCATCGTCGATGCGCTCCTCTACCTGGCGCCGTGCGTCGTCGTACGGGCCTTCGTCGGGTCGGCCGGCAGGGTCCGGCGCTCCGGACCGGCGAGCGGCAGCGCCGCCAGGCGGTCGACCGCGCGGCCGACCGCCTCGGGCGGCAGCAGCCCGGGGCCGCGGCTGCGGGCGTACTCCGCGAAGGTCTCCGCCGTGGTGAACCTCGGGCGGAAGCCCAGCGTCTCGTACATCTGGGAGGTGGAGACCACCCTGCCGTGGGTGAGCAGCCGGATCTGCTCCGGCGAGAAGTCCGTCATGCCGACCGCGCGGAGCGCCGAGCCGACCCAGGTGACGGCGGGCAGCAGCACCGGGACCGTGGGCCTGCCGAGACGGCGCGCGCACTGCGACAGCAGCAACACTCCGTCGCCGGCGATGTTGAAGGTGCCGCTGTTGAGGGTGCCCCGCCGGGGTTCGCCCGCCGCGATCCCCAGCACGTCGATCACGTCGTCCTCGTGGACGAACTGGAGGCGGGGGTCGTACCCGAGGACGGTCGGCAGTACGGGCAGCGCGAGGTAGTCCGCGAGCGGCGAGTCCGGCATCGGGCCGAGGATGTTGGCGAAGCGCAGGACACAGACCGCGACGTCGGGGCGGCGGCGGGCGAAGCCGCGTACGTACCCCTCGACCTCGACCGCGTCCTTCGCGAAGCCGCCGCTCGACAGCGACTTGGGCGGAGTCGTCTCGGTGAAGACGGCCGGGTCGCGCGGGGCGGATCCGTAGACGCTGGTGGTGGACTTCACCACCAGACGCTGGACGGTGGGCGACTTCTGGCAGGCACCGAGGAGCTGCATGGTGCCGATGACGTTGGTTTCCTTGATCGTCGTCCGGCCGGCCGCGCCGAGCGCCTTGCCGGAGACGTTGAGGTGGACCACGGTGTCCACGGAGTGTTCGGCGAGCACCCGCGCGATGGCGGGCTGCCGGATGTCGGCGCGTACGAACACCGCGTCGCCCAGCCGGTGCCCGGGCTCGGTCGCGTCGACGGCGATCACCCGGTCCACGCCGGGGTCGCGCTGGACGCGCCGTACGAAGCGGCCTCCCAGCTGCCGGGCCGCTCCTGTGACGAGCACGACCTTTCCCAAGATCAGCGCCTTCCGTCGGTCCACGAGGCGGGACGCCCGCGGAAAGGGCCGTCCCCTGCCGGTCACCGTAGCGGGTGGATGTTTCCCTGCGGGTTCCCCGGAGCGGGGTTTGACGAACTCGTCGCGTCCGGGACCGGAAAACCGCAGCGGAAATGCCGCGCCGGAAGCGGTCTCGGAAGCGGTCTCGGAAGCGGCTCCGGAGCGGCACTCGAAGCGGCGTCGGAAAAACCGCGGCGGAAAATACCGCAGCCCCTCCGCCATGACGGCGGAGGGGCTGCGGAGGCACGAACTGCGTTCGCTTACTTCTTGTTGCGACGCTGAACGCGCGTGCGCTTGAGCAGCTTGCGGTGCTTCTTCTTGGCCATCCGCTTGCGCCGCTTCTTGATAACAGAGCCCACGACTACCCTCGCTCACTTCTCATCCTGGTGCGGGGCGTCTGGGCCCACACGACCTACGTCGGCCTAGCCTACCCGTCACTTGGTGAGGGACGTAATCCGAGGGAAAGACGTCAGGCCGACTCGACCCCCACAAAGGATTCGCGGAGGTACTCGTGAACCGCTTGCTCCGGCACCCGGAACGACCTGCCCACCCGGATCGCCGGCAGATGACCGCTGTGCACCAAGCGGTACACGGTCATCTTCGACACTCTCATGACCGAGGCGACTTCCGCCACGGTCAGAAACTTGACCTCGTTCAGAGGTCTCTCGCTGCCAGCAGCCATGACCCACCTGTACCTTCCGCAGGCGACGCGCACCGGCTTCCCCTCCGGTGACTCTTCGTCGTTGTGCGCTCACTGCCCAGATTAGGGGCGGGTGATGCGAGTGGGGAAGAGGTGAGGCGATCGGGCGCCTACTGTGACAGACAGGCCCGATTGAGCACATAGCGCGTCACCGGCAGATAGTGCTCCGCCGCCACCGCGTCGTCCAGCGGCACCGCGACCGAGACCCTGCCCTCCGCCTCGCCGACGAAGAGCGCCGGATCGTTCACATCAGCCGGACCCATCGCCTCGATACCCAGCTGACCTGCACCGCAGGCCCATCCATGGTCGCCGATCACCAGCTGGGGCAGCCCGCCGGAGTCCTCCGCGGCACTCTCCAGCGCGGCCCGCACGGGCAGCGGGGAGTGGGTGTGCGCCCCGGCTCCCCCGCTCGTACCGCGTGCACCGGGCTCCCGCACGAGCGCGACCCCGCGTACGTAATCGAGCCGGTACGGACGTACGCCGAATCGAGTCGTTATGTCGACACGACGGCCCCGCGCGGGGGTGAGGACCGTACAGCCGGCCGCCGACAGGGCGTCTGCCAGCCCTGCGTAGAAGCCGATCAGCCGCTCGGGATGGCCCGTACCGAGCAGGACCGGTGCGCGTCGCGCGGCCACCTCGGCGAGCCGCGCGGCGAACGCGTCCAGCCGCGCGAGGGTCCGTTCCGGGTCGATCGTGTCCCCACCCGTCACCTGCCCGGGATCACCCGACACCCCGCACCGCTCGGCCATCAGCCCGAGCACCTCCCAGGCACCCCAGGCCCCTTCCGGGCGGACGCCCAGGGTCACCCGCGGGTCTCCGGCGGCGAAGAGCCGGTAACTGCGCAGACTGTCCTCGCGCGAGGTGGCGACGGGCCCCGCCAACCGGGCCGCCAGCAGGTGGGCGCGCAGCGCCCCGGTGCTCAACACCCTTGCCATGCTTCCGCACGGGCCTCACACGGGTGCCAAAACCCGCGAGCCGCGCCACCGTTGGCGTAACGTCCGACCGGACGGCGAGACCCGACGATCCGTCAGCACCCTTGTGAACAGGCCCTCTTCAGGCGAGCAGCCCACGCAACGGGAACGCGGCACGACGAGTCGCGAGTACCGCCTGGTCGAGCCGGTCCACGGGGTCGTAACCGGAATCCCAGGACTGCCAGTGGGGTGTGCGGCCGTCCGTCATCCGCTCGGGGCCCGGCCTCCCGGTGCGGGCGTGGACCTCGTCCCGCCAGGACGCCGGGACCACCGACTCCGGGTCGACCGGCCGGTGCGCCGCGATCCCCACCAGGTGGGTCCAGGAACGCGGCACCACGTCGACGACCGCGTACCCGCCGCCGCCCAGCGCCACCCAGCGCCCGCCCTCGGCGTGCGCGTGCGCCAGTTCGTGACACGCCTCCATCACGGCCCGCTGTGCGTCCAGCGTGACGGCCAGATGGGCGAGGGGGTCGTCGAAGTGGGTGTCCGTCCCGTGCTGGCTCACCAGCACCTGGGGCGCGAAGTCGGCGATCAGCTCCGGCACCACCGCGTGGAAGGCCCGCAGCCAGCCCGCGTCGCCGGTCCCGGGCGGCAGCGCCACGTTCACCGCCCCGCCCTCACCGGCCGGGCCACCGGTCTCCTGCGGGAAGCCGGTGTGCGGGAAGAGCGCGCGCGGGTGCTCGTGCAGCGACACCGTCAGCACCCGGGGGTCGTCCCAGAACGCGGCCTGGACCCCGTCGCCGTGGTGCACGTCCACGTCCACGTAGGCGACGCGCTCGGCGCCCAGCTCCAGCAGCCGGGCGATCGCGAGCGCCGGATCGTTGTAGACGCAGAACCCCGCGGCGGCCCCGGGCATCGCGTGGTGCAGACCGCCGGTGAAGTTCACCGCGTGGTCACTCTCGCCCCGCCACACGGCCTCGGCGGCGCCCACGGACAGCCCGGCGATGAGCGCGGAGACCTCGTGCATCCCCGCGAAGGCGGGATCGTCGGTGGTGCCGAGCCCGTAGTTCTGGTCGGCCGCGAGGGGGTCGGCGGAGGCGGCCCGTACCGCCGCCACGTAGTCCGGCCGGTGCACCAGCCGCAGCGTGGAGTCGCCCGCGGCCTTCGCCGACCGCACGTCCACGGCTCCGTCCAGCCCGAACGCCCGTACCAGCCCCATCGTCAGGGCCAGCCGGACCGGGTCCATCGGATGACCACGCCCGAAGTCGTATCCGGTTACCGCGTCATCCCACATCAACCGTGCGCGCCCGCTCATGCCCGCCACCGTATCGGGCGCCGTCCCCGCCGAACGACCGGGCGTACACGAGCGTCACCAGCACCAGGACCATCGGCACCAGCATCGCGCCGCGGTAGCTCCACGCGTCGCCGAGCGCGCCCACGAGCGGCGAACCGACCAGGAACCCGACGTAATTGAAGATGTTCAGCCGGGCCACCGCGACGTCGCTGGCGCCGGGGAACAGCCGACCGGCCGCCGCGAAGGTCTGCGGCACGATCACGCACAGCCCGAACCCGAGCAGGGTGAACCCGGCCATCCCGGCCCACGCCCCCGGCGCCACCGCCACCACCCCGAAGCCCACGGCCGCCACCACCGAACCCAGCCGCACCACGGCCGCCGCCCCGATCCGCCGCACCCCGTAATCCCCCACGGCCCGCCCCAGCAGCGTCGTCACCATGTACACGTTGTACGGGACCGTCGACAGCTGCTCCGAACTCCCCAGCACGTCCTGGAGGTACTTGGCGCTCCAGTTGGAGACCGTCGAGTCCCCTATGTACGCGAAGCACATCACCAGACAGAGCGGCAGCAACAGCCGGAAGGACACGGAGGCCGCCGCGGCCCCACCGGTCTCCTCGGCCTCCTCGCTCTTCGCCCCGCCCTCCGTGTACCACCGGCTGCCGATCAGCGCGGCGGGCAGCAGCACGGCGACCGCCGGCAGGTACGAGACGAGGAGGGACAGGTCCCAGTGCGCACCGGCCCAGGACAGCGAGGCCCCGACGATCCCGCCGAGACTGAACACCGCGTGGAAGCCGAGCATGATGCTGCGGCCGTAGGCCCGCTGAAGGCTGACGCCCATCATGTTCATGGAGGCGTCGAGCGCTCCTACGGAGAGCCCGAAGAGAGCGAGCGCGAAGGCCGCGTGCCACACCGCGTCGCCCGCGCCGACCCCGAGCAGGGCCAGCATGACGAGGGGCTGCGCGCAGCGCAGGACGGTCCCGGGCCGCACCCGCGCGACCACCTTTTCGGTGACCACGCTGCCGACCCCGGCGAGGATCGGCACGGCGGCCAGGAAGACGGGCAGCAGCCCGTCGGATATCCCGTACTGGTCCTGGATGGCGGGGATACGCGTCACCAGCAGTGCGAAGGTCACCCCTTGCACGAAGAAGCTGAACGCCAACGAACCCCTGCCGTACCGCAACCGCGCATCTGTCATGGCGGGAGCGTAGAGCCAGGATCTACCCGTGGGTAGACGGATCAGCCGAGCAATGTGGGGAGTTGAGCCATGTCCGAGAAGTGCCCGGTCACTCCGACGAGCCGCTCCGCCGGCATCATCGAGGTGAAGCCGTAGACGTCCATCCCCGCAGCCCGCGCCGCTTCGACACCGAGCGGGCTGTCCTCGATGACGACGCACCGCTCGGGGGCGACGCCCATCGACTCCGCCGCGTGGAGGAACAGGTCCGGCGCCGGCTTGCCCCGGCCGACGTCCTCCGCGCTGAAAATCCACTCCTCCTCGAACCACTGGTCGAGGCCGGCCTTCTGGAGGCTGACACGAATCCTCTCGTGACCGCTGGAGGAGGCCACGCAGTAGTCCACCCCCTCGGCCACGAGTGACTCCAGCACGTCCTCGACTCCGGGGACGACGACGAGTTCCTCCTGGAAGGCGGCGAACAGCCTGGCGTTGAGCGTCGTCTCGAAGTCGTCGGGCAATTTCCCGCCCGTACGCTCCAGGACCAGATCGTGCACCCGGTGCACGGCGGACCCCATGTAGTCGCGGAGGGATTCCTCGTACGTGGTGGGGTGGCCGAGCTCCGTGAGGTACGCGGCGAGGATCGTGTTGGAGATCGGCTCACTGTCGACGAGCACGCCGTCGTTGTCGAAGATGACCAGTTCGTAGCGCATGGTTCGAGCCTAGACGCTCAGAACGCAGAAAACCCCCGTGCCACAAGGCACGGGGGTCTCCCGGAAAAATTGTTCGGCGGCGTCCTACTCTCCCACAGGGTCCCCCCTGCAGTACCATCGGCGCTGAAAGGCTTAGCTT